>CANFEI010000181.1 GCA_947445495.1 Alcaligenaceae bacterium | reverse complement strand
TGGGATGTTGTTCGAGCTCAGCGTTGATTGCGACACGCGCGGCTTGGAGTGTGCGCAGATGCGTGTCGCCGTCTATGACAAACTCTCGTGCGGCGTCTGTTGTTGACGCAATCTCTTGCCTCACGCTCGCGATACGCCAGCCAGAGGGCACATCTAGACTTCCTGCGTCCGCATCGAGCTCGTGCTGTAGCAACGCGAATAGGGTGGATTTACCTGCACCGTTTTTGCCGACAAAGCCTACGCGTTCACCGGGGTGAACGACGAACTCGGTTTGATCCAAGAGTACTTTGGTGCCGCGTCGCACCGTCAAGCCAGACGCGCGAATCACGACTGCAGTTGTCCGCGGCTAAGCAAAAGAATTTGGTCTGATGCTTCAGTGGTATCCAGCCAGATGGGTTCTAGCTCGGGAAATGCGGCTTCGAAGAACGCCCGCTCGTGTCCGATCTCGATCACAAGCCATCCTGCTTCACTGAGGTGGGCAGGCGCTTGTTCGATGATGGTGCGTACGACATCCATGCCATCATCACCACCCGCTAGGGCTAAACGTGGCTCGTGTCGGTATTCTGCGGGAAGCTTCCCCATGGAGGCGGTATTGACGTAGGGTGGGTTGCTGATGATGAGGTCGTAGCGCGCAGCCACGGGTAAGGGGTCGTAAAGACTGCCTTGGTGCAGATTGAGTCTGTCGTCCAGGCCATGTTGTGTGACATTGATTGCTGCCACGTCGAGCGCATCACGTGAGAGTTCGGTTGCATCGATGAAGGCTTCAGGAAACTGATGCGCAGCAATAATGGCCAAACAGCCAGACCCCGTGCAGAGATCCAGAATCCCTGTTACTTCGTAGGGGTCGCTGATCCAGGGGCTTAGCTGGTTCATTAACAATTCGGCAATGGGTGAGCGCGGAACAATGACACGTTGATCGACGTGGAATCGGTACCCTTGCAGCCATGCTTCGTGCGTGAGGTAAGGCGCGGGAAGCCGTTGCTCGCAACGCAGATCAATGAAGGAAAGCGCGCGTTCGCGCTCAGCAGGCAAGACTCGGGCGTCCATGAAGGGTTCCAGCTGATCCGGTGGTAAATGCAAGGCAAATAACACCAGATAGACTGCTTCGTCCCATGCGTTGTCAGAACCATGACCAAAGAAGAGTTTGGTTTCGTTAAAGCGTGAGACGCCGTAGCGAATGAGGTCGCGCACATTGCACAGGGCGTCCCGGGATTGCGACATTAGGCTCTCAGGAGATCGTTGATGCTTGTCTTGGCACGGGTTTGCGCATCGACGCGTTTGACGATGATCGCGCAGTTCAGGCTGTGCGAGCCATCGGCCGCTGGTAAGGAGCCGGGCACCACCACCGATCCCGAAGGCACGCGACCGTAGTGAATCTCTTTGGTTTCACGGTCGTAAATGCGCGTGCTTTGCGATAGGAATACGCCCATCGCTAAGACCGAGTTTTCTTCAACGATGACGCCTTCCACCACTTCAGAGCGCGCACCAATAAAGCAGTTGTCTTCGATGATGGTGGGGTTGGCTTGCAAGGGCTCGAGCACGCCACCAATGCCGACGCCACCGGACAAGTGCACGTTCTTGCCGATCTGGGCGCAGGAACCGACGGTGGCCCAGGTGTCTACCATGGTGCCCTCGTCGACATAGGCGCCGATATTCACATAGGATGGCATCAAGACGACGTTACGCGCGATGTAGGCGCCCCGGCGTGCAACAGCGGGTGGCACGACGCGATAGCCGCCGGCCTTGAAGTCCGCTTCGCTGAAGTCACCGAACTTGAGGGGAACTTTGTCATAGAACTGCACGGGCTTTTGTCCCATGACGCCGTTGTCATAGAGGCGGAAGGATAAGAGCACGGCTTTCTTGATCCACTGGTGCACGATCCATTTGCCATTCAACTTTTCGGCCACGCGCAGGGTGCCGGCGTCCAGGGCGTGAACGGTGTGCTCGACAGCCTCACGCACCTTGGCATCGGCAGCGGAGGGTGAAAGGTTCGCACGGTTTTCCCAACCCTGCTCGATTGTGTTTTGCAAATCTGTCGTCATGACAATCCTGAATAAAAAAGAAAGAGAAATCAAAGCAAAAAATATTGGGATGCGCGTCGCTTAGCGTCGTGCACCTTTACTGAAGTTCTTTTGTACAAAGTCTGCGATGCGATGCGCCGCCTCGACGCAATCGGCCAGCGGCGCAACCAAGGCAATGCGGATACGATTTTGACCAGGGTTGACGCCATCGACCGTACGTCCCACGTAACTGCCAGGCAGGACTGTCACAGCCGTTTGCGCCAGGAGATCACGCACGAACTCAGGATCCGGGCCTGGTGTGCCAGCCCACAGGTAAAACGAGGCGTCGGGCCGTTTGACGTCGAGCACAGGCTCTAGGATCGGCAGCACGGCGTCAAATTTGGCGCGGTACTGCTGACGGTTGTCGATCACATGGGCTTCATCGTTCCAGGCCGCAATGCTGGCGGTGGAGACAACCGGCGACAGGGCGCTGCCATGGTAGGTGCGATACAACAGAAATTTGGCGATCAGATGCGCATCCCCTGCGACAAAGCCCGAACGCATTCCCGGCACGTTCGAGCGCTTGGATAGGCTCGAGAAACACATCAGATTCTTATAGCCAGTGCGCCCGAGCTGGTGAGCCGCTTGCATGCCACCTAAAGGGGGAGAGGCCTCGTTCAGGTAGATTTCTGAATAGCACTCATCGGAGGCGATGACAAACCCGTACTGGTCCGACAGCTCAAACAGAAGCTTCCAGTCAGCCAGCGGCATGACGTCGCCGGCCGGGTTGCCTGGTGAGCACACAAACAAGAGCTGAGTGCGCTTCCAGACCTCAGCGGGTACCCTTGCCCAGTCGCAACGGAAGTTCTTGGCGGGGTCCGAGTTCACATAAAAGGGCGTTGCACCGCCAAGCAGTGCCGCACCCTCATAAATTTGGTAGAACGGGTTGGGACAGACCACCAGTCCGTCCTGCGTTGAGTCCAGGACAACTTGCCCAAAGGCAAATAAAGCCTCCCGGGAGCCCAGCGCTGGAAGAATTTGCGTCTCAGGATCCGGTGCGGGGATACCGTAGCGGCGTGCTAGCCAGGTGGAAATCGCCTGACGCAGCGCTGGATCACCTTTCGTGGGGGGGTAGGCAGATAGGCCGGCTAACCCTCCAATAATGGCTTGTTTCACGCACTCTGGTGCAGCGTGCTTGGGCTCGCCAATCGAGAGATTGATGGGGCGGACCCCCTCGGGCAACGGGCCTGCCTGGGCGAGCAGCGCACGTAGTTTTTCGAAGGGATAGGGCTGTAATTTGTCAAGGCGTGGATTCATCTGCGTATTTTAACCAGTTGCCTGCCCATTGGGGACGGAAAACCCGCCTGGTGTGCGCTACAATGTTCGGTTACTGCGAAGGTGGCGAAATTGGTAGACGCACCAGGTTTAGGTCCTGACGCCGTAACAGGTGTGCGGGTTCGAGTCCCGCCCTTCGCACCACCCCGTATTTTTATCTGGCGCGGGCTATTTTGCGCTATCCGTCCTCTTTGTTTGGTAGATTTTCATGCAACCTGTGGTTGAAACCCTCTCCGGCCTCGAGCGCCGCATAGAACTCTCGGTCTTGTTGGCCGATGTCGAAACAGCTGTTCAAGCTGAACTCAAGCGCGCCGCGCGTACGGCGAAGGCCCCTGGCTTTCGTCCTGGCAAGGTGCCAATGGCGATGCTTGAGCGCACCCATGCGCCTGGCATCCGCTACGACGCGATTAACGACAAAGTGGGTCGAGCGTTTGAAAACGCCATTGAAACCTCTGGTCTGCGCATTGCAGGTGCTCCCAAGCTTGAGCCCAAAACAGAAGGAACCCCAGAGGGCACCCTGGCATTCTTTGCGACATTTGAGGTCTATCCCGCTGTGACGGTTCCAGATCTGTCAGGCCTGAAGATTAAACGTGCGGTGACCACGGTCGGCGAAGCGGAAGTGCAACGCACCGTA
>CANFEI010000180.1 GCA_947445495.1 Alcaligenaceae bacterium | reverse complement strand
TCCAGTCACATGCTGGCCGGCAAGTCACTCTGGAATCCAATCCGGAAGCTGACTTGCCGTTTTCTTTACTGGATAGAGTGGTGCCGAGCCTGTCTGCAGAGCTCGAGGCAGCATGCTTGAGTGAGCCTGATTTAGTGCCTTACCGCATGCGGCAAGCAATTGGCCGACAGCTTGGCCGGCGGGCTCCGGTCGATCTCATTGCGGCCATTTTGGCGCTCCCGAGATCCATGCAGAGCTATACACGTCACACCTTGCATGCGGATCCGCTCGGGCGTTTTACGGTGGTTGGCCTCGTCTGGGGATCCCAGCAGTGCAGTCCGATTCACGCACATTATGCGTGGTGCGCTTACCGTATTTTGACGGGCGAGTTAACCGAGGGCTTCTATCAATGGGATAGTTCGCAACGCCACGCCTATCTGCTGAGCCAATTTACACGCGAGCCTGGGTACAGCGCATGTGGACACGCGGGGCTTGAGTTTATTCACCGACTGGGCAATCAGGCGACTGAGCCCGCTGTATCCATTCATGTCTATGGCATGGATGTGGGGCGTATCGGCACGCATGTCAATCGCGTCTTGGCCTCAGTACAGACCTTGAATTAAGCGTGGACTCGTTAGATCAAAAATACAGTCGCCAGACCTAAAAAGATAAAGAAGCCCAGCGAATCCGTTGCAAAAGTCAGAAGTACGGACGAGCCCATGGCAGGGTCCTTGCCCAGCCGCGTGCGAACCACCGGTACGAGCACACCAATGGTGGCACCAACGAGCATGTTGCAGATCATGGCACCCATCATGACGAGCGCGATCAAAACGGAATGCGAAATGAGCCAGGCAAAGACCGCGGCGATTGAGCTCCCGAGCAATCCCACTAAAAAGGTGACGAGCATTTCACGCTTGACTAAAGGCCATACGTTTTTAGGTGTGATGCGACCCACAGCGAGGGCACGAATAATCAAGGTCATTGTTTGATTGCCCGAGTTGCCGCCAATGCCCGCTACGATCGACATTAAAAATGCCAATACGACGATGCTGCTAACGGTGTCCTCAAAGAGCGAGGCCACAAACGAGGCGGTGGCGGCGGTGCATAAATTCAGGATCAGCCAGGGCGCCCGGTTACGAAGCGCCATGGTGACTGGCGCAAAGATGTCTTCTTCCTGCATACCGGCGCGAGACAGTGCTTGTTCATCCGAGTCTTCTCGGATCACATCCACGACCTCGCCGATCGTGACGCGACCCACGAGACGACCAAGGTCGTCGACGACAGGCGCTGACACGAGGTCATAGCGCTCGAAGGCCCCGGCTGCGTCAGAGTCTGAGTCTAGCGGGCTGAGCGACAGATACTCCGTACTCATTACCTCGCTGACGTCCACTTCGGGTTCGTTGACCAGCAGTGCGGATAGCGTGAGCGTGCCTAGCAGCTTATCCGAGCGATTCACGACAAAGATCTGATCCGTGTGGTCGGGTAACTCCGGTAAGCGGCGGAGGTAGCGCAGCACAACCTCGAGGGTCACGTCCTCACGCACGCGCACCATCTCGAAGTCCATGATGCTGCCCACGCTATCCTCTGGATAACCCATGGCCTCAATCAAGCGCGCCCGTTCTTCGATCGTCAGGCCCTTTTGTACTTCCGCCACCACGTCGGCAGGCAGGTCAGGTGCGAGATCTGCGAGCTCATCGGCGTCCATGTTGCCAGTGGCCGCCACGAGATCCTTGCGATCCATTGCTTCAATGAGCGACTCACGTACCCAATCGTCAACTTCAAGCAATACATCGGCGTCGTGTTGGGCACCCACCAAACGCCAAATCATTTGGCGCTCTGCTTTTGGGACGGAGCTTAAGATGAAAGCAATATCTGCCGGGTGCAGATCGTTAACAAGCGACGTGATCTCTGCGTCGTGCTGGCGTTGCAGCAATCCTTCGACCAGACCAGCACGTTGATCGTTTTCTTCCTGACGATGGACGAGATTTTCAACGAGTTGGTGGCGTTGCAACAACTCTTGCACCTTGGCAAGTGCGAGCTGAGCATCCTCGGGATCAAGTCGCCGAGCGGTGACGGGCGCGTCAGGAGTTGTTTGCGTCATGGGGAGCCCGTGCCAACGAGTGGGTCAATAACTGCTTGTGGCTCAAGCCATGCAAGAGTTAGGTCACAATTTTGACCAATGCATAGCCGCCACATCCGAGCAGTATAAACAAGATCGCACCAAGTGCCATCACACGAGGCCCAGCTTGACGCATTTGAGCAAAGCGTGTCTCGATCCCCAGTGCCGTCATGGCCATGGTCAACACGAAGATGTCGAGTGTGCGCAGTATCTGTAGGACGTTTGGAGGGATGATCCCTGCGGAGTTAATCAGTGCGAGTACGAGAAATCCGATCGCGAACCAAGGAATAGGCAGACTAGGTTTTTTCGCGTCGGGTGCTGCTGCGGCCATTGCGGTGCGTTGAAGCCAAAGTCCCACCAAGAGCAAAATCGGGATCAACAGCGCCACGCGGGTCATTTTGACGATTGTGGCAATTTCTGTTGTGGCAGGGTCGATATTGCTAGCAGACGCCACCACCTGCGCGACTTCGTGTACGGCGCCACCCAAGAAAATGCCGAACGCGCGCGTGTCCATGTCTATCCAGCCGGCCTGATAAATTAGGGGGTAGAAGAACATGGAGATCGTGCCGAACAGGACCACGGTTGCGACGGCCACAGCGGTTTTGTGGGGTGCGGATTTGAGGGTGGACTCGAAAGCCAAGACAGCGGCTGCGCCGCATACTGCGCTACCTGAAGCGGTCAGCATCGCTGTATCGCGATCGAGCTTGAGTACGCGAGTACCGATCAACGTGCCTAATACAAGCACCCCCACCACAATGCCCACAGAGATGAGCAGTCCGGGTAAGCCAACCTCGATAATTTGTTGAATACTGATGTTGAGGCCATAAAACGCCACTGCAACGCGCAACAGCCTACGCGCGGTGAAGTGAACGCCTGCCCCCCATTCGGCGGGCATGGTTCCGCGTAAAAAGTTGCCGTACAGCATGCCGCAGACGATCCCAATCACCAGTGGGCTGAAGCCCAAGGTTTTCACGAAAGGGATGCCCGCGAGCTGCACCACCGCGGCGGCGAGCAGCCCGACAAAAAGCATTCCGTTGAGTTTGTCGCGCCAGGGAGAGGCGCTCGTGAGGGCAGGTTGAGACATGCGGGGATGACAGGCCAATTAAGATTGACCGAGATACTACTCCGATATTTGGCTTACCGCTTAAACCAATTTTCGGCCAGTTTTACCCAGTAGGTCGCGCCCAGGGGGAGCAAGTCGTCATTAAAGTCGTAGGAGCCGTTATGGAGCATGCAGGGGCCTAGCCCGTGGCCGGCGTCCCGATGCTCTCCCATGCCGTTGCCGATCCAGACGTAGCAGCCTGGCACCTCTTGCAGCATGAAGGCAAAGTCTTCAGCCCCCATGGTGGGCACAACATGGTCGTTTACTTGCTCGGTTCCAACGATTTCCCGCATGACATCGACGCAAAATGCCGTTTCAGCCGGATGGTTAATAGTGGGCGGATAGACGCGATGAAAGGAAAAATCAGCCTCAGCACCCATGGCTGCTGCAGTGTGCTCCGCCACTTCGCGCATACGTTTCTCAATCAGGTCGAGGGTCTCGATCGTGAAGGTCCGCACGGTACCTGCCATGATCGCATCGGTGGGAATGACGTTATCTGCGCTACCCGCATGAATTTGCGTAATGCTCAATATGGCGGCCTCTAGGGGGTGACGGTTGCGCGTGATGATGGTTTGTAATGCCTGGGCGATTTGCACGGCGGTCATGACAGGATCGACGCCCAAGTGCGGCATCGCGGCGTGGCCACCCTTGCCGCGGACCTTGATGGAGAATCGATTGCTCGAGCCCATCATCGGGCCGGTCGTGACGCCGAACTGTCCGACGGGCATGCCGGGCCAGTTGTGCATCCCGAAGACGGCTTGCATGGGGAATTTAGTGAACAGGCCGTCGT
>CANFEI010000179.1 GCA_947445495.1 Alcaligenaceae bacterium | reverse complement strand
TACGAAGCTGCGCTGTAAGGCTGACGGACGTGATTATTTAGGTTCTGTCGATGGTTAAGCGCATCGTTTTTGCAATCCCTGGGGATATCACCGCGCCTACCGGTGGGTATATCTATGACCGACATATCATCGAGGGTTTGCGTGCATTAGGTTGGCAAGTGGAGTTGCTTGGGTTGGGCGAAGGCTTTCCTTTTCCAACCTCTGAGACGCTGCGTGACGCCCACGCAACACTTTCTGCGCTGCCCACTGGTATGCCGGTGGTGATAGATGGGCTCGCGTTGGGCGTGATGCCAGACATTGTTGCGGCGATCAAGACTGAGCACCCAGTCATCGCCTTAGTGCATCACCCACTTGCGTTTGAGTCGGGGCTCACGGCTAAGCAGGCTGCCAGCCTTAAGCAAACAGAACAGCAAGCTCTGCAGCATGTCGCACACGTGATCGTGACGAGCCCCGCCACAGCGCGGGATTTGATTCAGCATTTTTCTGTTCCCCCGGCGCGGGTGGATGCAGTGGTGCCGGGTACAGATCGTGCAACCTTCGCAAAAGGATCTCAAAGTGACGTTGTCTCCTTGCTCTGTGTGGGTTCAGTTATCCCTCGCAAGGGCTTTGATGTGTTGTTGCCTGCTCTGCATCAATTAAGTGACTTGCCTTGGCGTTTGACCATTGCAGGGGATCGGTCACGCAATACCCAAGCGCCGCGACAACTTGATGAAGACATCAATCGATTTGGTTTTCATAATCGCATCGCCGTACTCGGCGCCGTGACTGCTGAGGCGTTAGCGCAGCTATATGCCTGTGCCGATGTGTTTGTGCTGGCCTCTCGTTTCGAGGGGTTTGGCATGGCGTATGCCGAGGCACTCGCGCACGGGCTACCCGTTGTAGGAACTACGGGAGGTGCGATTCCCGATACGGTACCCTTGGAGGCGGGCCTGCTTGTTGCGCCGGATAGCGTGGACGCGTTAGCCGCGGCGCTAAAGATGATCATTGAACGTAAGGATCTTCGAGCACAGCTCTCCGAGGGTGCGAGACGCGTCGCGCGTATGCAACCAACCTGGAGTGATTCTTCTCAGCGGTTTTCGGGGGTGTTGCTGAAGTCAATCGGCAGTCGCTGAGCCGAGAGATCAATGTCGTAGACGATTTCGTCTTCTAGTGCATAGACTTTTGTGTGAAGCCGAACCGCTTCGTCCATTGCCTGAATCGCGGGTAGATTAAACGCCGGACGACCAGAACCCATAATGATGGGCGCAACCAGCAAATGGAGTCGGTCTAGACAGCCTGCTTGCATAAAACGAGAGACGGTTTCCGCACCGCCTTCGATTAACAGGCGGTGTAAGCCCCGAGCATGCAGTGCACGCAAAATCTCTTTCGGGTCAATATGCCCATTTAGGGTTTTTAGGACGACAAGTTCGACTCCCGATGGGACTTCCGCCAAGGGGGTGTTGCTAGTCAGCCACAGTCGTCGGGTGCCATCATCGCGCCAAACCTTCGCGCTCGAGGCCAAACGAGCCTTCGGGTCTAAGACAATACGTGTCGGATTTTTACCCTGTGTTAAGCGAACGTTCAGCTGCGGGTCATCCGCAAGTGCCGTCCCGATGCCCACCAAAACCGCGTCTACGCAGGCGCGCAGGTGGTGTAAGTGCACCAAGCTTGCCGGTCCGTTTACATAGCGGGAATGGCCCGTGACAGTGGCGATCCGCCCGTCCAAGGTTTGCCCTAATTGACCGATAACCGTCATGTCGTCTTTTGTTCCCGCGGGAACAAACGCAAGGGCATCTGGGAAGCCCGTGGGCTGCGGGGACGGAGGCACTGGTGTGTCGAGGGGCAAGATGAGCGAAGCCGAGGAGAGTTGTGGGAACTAGGTGTAATCCACTAGAAATTTACAGCAAAGTGGCATAATTACAAAGTTATGACTTAATCCTTCAATGCGTAGGTTCATCTTGTTCAGGCCAGACCCCCTTATAGAAGTTGACCGCGCAATCTCCGAATTGCGACGCGGAGCCGGTGTGCGCGTGTTCTCGGGCTTGAGCAGTGTATTGATGCTCGCCACCGAAGCAGTGTCCATTGAGCTACTGCAATTGTTTGCCGCGCAAGGGGCCAGTGCGCCCCGAATCGTCATGACGGGTACACGGGCGAATGTGCTGGGCATTGACAAATCGGATCGCGTGACCTGTGTTGTCAGTTCGCCCAACGGCCTAGATACAGCGACCATCGAATACCTTGCGAACCCACTTGCCGCGAAAGCCCCGCAACCAAATCTATCAGAGCTCATTGTTAACCAAGCGAATTCACTAGAGATGTCTTGCGTGAAGATTGCCAAGCTCTCGCGGCTATTACCTGCTGCGGTGTTGGTTGATTGTGAAGCCGCACCCGATGCGTTTTCGGTTGATGCCGACGCCATTGAAAACTATATGAAAACGGCCGCTCACTCGCTGAAGATCGTGAGCCGAGCACGTGTTCCCCTTGAAGACGCCGAGCAGGCGCAAGTGATTGCGTTTCGTCCGCGAGACGGCGGTATTGAGCATCTTGCGATTGTCGTGGGCGAACTCAAGACAGACGCTCCAGTTTTAATCAGAATGCACTCCGAATGTTTTACTGGCGACTTGATGGGATCGTTGCGTTGCGATTGCGGCAATCAGCTTCGTGGTGCAATCAGCGAAATCGCAAAAGTGGGTAGCGGTATTTTGCTCTATCTGGCACAAGAGGGGCGCGGCATCGGCTTAGTAAATAAGCTGCGCGCCTATCAGCTGCAAGACACAGGCTTTGATACGGTGGATGCCAATCTACAGTTAGGGTTTGATTCGGATGAACGTGATTACTTGCCCGCTGCGCAGATGCTTAGCTTGCTTGGTGTGAGCCAAGTGAAGCTATTGACTAATAATCCCTTGAAAGTTGCCGCGCTTACAAAGCAGGGTATTGATGTGATTGAGCGCGTTGCACACATCTTCCCGTCTAATGAACACAATGATGGCTATCTGCGTACCAAAGCAGCAAAGAGCGGCCACATGTTTAATTTTGCGACGAAGAAATAACCATCTTCAACACTTTTGCTTCTAAACCTTTCTGGCTATTGGCAGTCTTGGTGGGCCTGATCCAAGCGCACCAGCAAGGACTCAGCATGGACAGCTTTAGCGTGATGAGCAATGGCGAGGTCATGGGTCGTCGTTAGACCACGCCTGGAGCACCTGCTTTCGAGGGTGCTGCATCATAGATGGGTGGGTGGGTCACGATAGACTTCAGTTCGGGATGCGCGACCTTCAAGGCACTCAGGTCGGGTTTAGCGCGGCAAAGTTCTGGGTCAGCGGCAAAGGCTTGCTCGAGCGCGTGTGCCGCGGCCATTAGTTTCCCATCCTCATACAGTCGCCCAGAAATCTGTAAGCCGAACGGCATTCCGTGTTCGTCTCTGCCACAAGGCAAGGCAATGGTTGGATTGGTAGCTAGCGTCACCACATAGGTCAAGCCTAGCCAGTGGTAGTAGTTTTTCATTTCGTGCTTGTCCACCTTTGCTGCGTAGAGCTCTGTCCACGGAAAAGGCGTAACGGGTACGACGGGCGATAAGATCAAATCGTATTTTTCCGTTGCGGCTGAAAAGGCACGCATGATGCGTGATTGTTCGAGATGCGCCCAAGCACGATCCGCAAGCGTAATCGCAGCAGCGATATCCATGTTGGCGCGGATGTTTGGCCCGAGATTTTCAGGATTTTTACGCCAGATATCGGCAAAGGCAGCCACAAAATTCTCGGCACGTAAGATATCGAAGGCGCGATCAGCCTCTGCAAAATTTAAGTCAACAGGTTCGCAACACTGAACCATTGGTGTGATGGCTTGCATGCGTTTGCGGAACACGCGGCGGTACTCCTCACCCACGATACAAACACCAAAATCTTCTGTGTAGCCGATACGCAGATTCGACAAATCAATATGGCGCATCGGCCAAATCGTGGAGCCGTCTACAGGATAGGCAAGCGGGTCCATCGGGTCACGACCAATACTTGC
>CANFEI010000178.1 GCA_947445495.1 Alcaligenaceae bacterium | reverse complement strand
TTTGGGGGCCAGAAGAACTGCTCGGACCGCGTGCACCGGGCTTAAAAGGCTCCGTCGAAATCCTGAGTCGCAACTTCCCCTCCTACGACTTGTTCCTGATTGTGGTCGGACCTGTCTTGCTCGGACTGCTCTGGTTACTACTGACGCGGACACGTTGGGGCACCTTAGTCCGTGCGGCAACGCAAGACCGCGACATGGTCGCAGCGCTCGGGGTCAATCAAGTCTGGCTGTTTACGGCTGTGTTTGCACTCGGCGCATTACTCGCGGGTTTGGGCGGTGCGCTTCAGCTTCCCCGCGAACCGGCCAACCTCGACATGGATTTACATACGATTGGTGCCGCCTTTGTTGTGGTGGTGGTTGGCGGTATGGGCTCCATACCCGGGGCGTATATCGCCGCCTTACTGATTGCAGAACTCAAAGCCATTTGTATCTGGCTTGGACTCGTTGAAATTGCTGGCGTGCAAATATCGTTCTCGAAATTAACGCTCGTAGTTGAATTTCTTGTGATGGCTATCGTTTTGGTGTTCAGACCCTGGGGGCTCTTAGGGCGCGCTCAACCTGCCTCACGTAACGCCGCAGAGATCGAAATGCCCTTGCGCTGCGCCTCTGGTGCCTACAAGCTTGGAAGTGGTTTAGTCGTGCTGATCTTGATCGCCATGCCATGGCTTTCGGCGCAGTCGCCTTATGTCACGATCTTATTGATCGATCTATTGATCGCCGTACTCTTTGCAGCCAGCCTGCACTTCATCATGGGACCGGGAGGGCTGCACTCATTTGGCCATGCCGCCTATTTTGGCTTGGGCGCCTACGGTGCAGCACTGCTTATTCGCAGCCTTGGTTTGCCGATGGAAGCGGCTCTAATGCTGGCACCACTCGTCGCGGCACTTGGCGCTCTTCTCTATGGCTGGTTTTGTGTCCGGCTCTCGGGTGTGTATCTGGCTATGCTCACCCTCGCCTTTGCACAGATTACGTGGGCTATTGTGTATCAATGGGATGCCTTCACAGGCGGAAGCAACGGCTTAACGGGCGTGTGGCCGGCACCGTGGCTGCAAGACAAGAAGAATTATTATTTTCTAACGCTGGGACTGGTTGTCGTAGCGGTGTATGTCATGCGACGGCTACTTTATTCACCGTTTGGCTATGCGTTGCGTGCCGGACGTGACTCTCCTCTTCGAGCCGATGCGATTGGCATCGATGTCAAGCGCATACAGTGGCTTGCTTTCATTGTGGCGGGCACCTTTGCAGGCCTTGCCGGGGCGCTGTTCGCTTTCTCAAAAGGAAGTATTTCCCCCGAGAGTTTGCATGTCAGTCGGTCGATAGACGGACTCGTTATGGTTCTACTAGGCGGGATTCAGACGCTCGCAGGTCCGATCGTCGGGGCGTTCACCTTTACCTGGCTCCAGGATACCGTTGCACGGAACACCGAATACTGGCGTGCGATGCTCGGAGGAATCATTCTTTTACTGGTGTTGCTCTTTCCTCAAGGGATCGCTGGCTTTGCTGCACAAATCACGGGACGCCTCAAAACCCTGCGTAAGGAGGCGGTATGACACTGCTCACCGTTCGCGGACTCGGCAAGTCGTTTGGAGGAGTCAAGGCGGTAGACGGCATTGATTTTGATCTGAAGGCTGGTGAGCTGCTCGCACTCATCGGACCAAACGGCGCCGGAAAATCAACTACTTTTAATATGGTCAATGGTCAGCTTAAAGCTGACCGAGGCACAATCCTGCTCGAGGGAACGGAGCTAATCGGACTTCAACCGCGGGCGATTTGGCGTTTAGGTGTTGGAAGATGCTTTCAGATCGCAGAAACTTTTTCCTCACTCACCGTGATTGAAAACGTTCAAATGGCACTCCTGTCATGCGACAAGCAGCTCTTTTCTTTCTTTAAATCTGCGGCAGATCATGCACGCGACAAAGCATTGCAGTTACTCAGTCAAGTGGGTATGCAAGAGCAAGCAGATCGTCCGTGTAGCGAGCTTGCTTACAGCGATGTCAAACGTGTTGAACTTGCGATTGCTTTAGCGAACGATCCAAAACTGCTTCTGATGGATGAACCAACCGCTGGGATGGCGCCCAAAGAGCGAAATGACATGATGGCCATGACTAAGCGTTTGGTGATCGAGCGAGGTATTGCTGTGCTGTTCACCGAACACAGCATGGATGTCGTCTTCGCCTATGCGGATCGCATTAGCGTGCTGGCGCGCGGCCGACTGATTGCGCATGGCACGCCAGACGCGATACGCGATGACCGTAACGTTCAGGACGTTTATTTCGGCGGGGGCAGCACCTTTGCGCGCACGCCCCTGAAGGCGACGGAGGCAGCGCAATGATCTCTCAAGCGCTGCTCACAGTCTCCGGCTTACAAGCCTGGTACGGTGCTGCAAAAATCTTGTATGACGTAGACTTAAATGTGGAACGCGGTGAAGTCGTGGCACTGATGGGGCGTAATGGCGCGGGCAAATCAACCACCATGAAATCTATTATGGGCCTGATCGACAAGCGTCGAGGCCAGTTGCGCTTCATGGACCGCGATATTTCACAATACTCCACTCACGAAATTGCTGCCCTGGGATTGGGTTATGTACCGGAAGATAGGCGCATTTTTACAGACCTCACCGTACTAGAAAATCTTGAGGTCGGACGCCAAGCCGCCCGTATTTGGCCACAAGGCGACCCGGCACCCCATTGGACACCAGACAAACTATTCAAGCTTTTTCCGAACCTTGGGGAAATGCCTGATCGTCCGGGTGGCAGAATGAGTGGTGGCGAGCAACAGATGTTGACCGTTGCACGATCCTTGATGGGCAATCCCTATCTTATTTTGTTAGATGAACCGTCTGAAGGTATTGCGCCAGTCATTGTTGAACAAATGGCTTACATGATTTTGTCACTCAAACAACAAGGAGTCAGCATTTTGCTCTCTGAGCAAAATTTACACTTTGCTAATCTCGTTTGCGACCGAGCTTACGTATTAGAAAAAGGTCAAATTCGTTTTTCAGGCACGATGCAAGAACTCGACGCGAACGAAGCCGTCCGGCGCGCCTATCTGAGCCTATAACACTGATGCCCTCCTCGCCCACCGACAGTCAATCCCTGCATCTGACCATTAACGGTCAGACGCATGAGACGTCACTTTCTCCCGACACCTCACTTCTGTACTTTCTACGTAACGACCTGGAACTCAATAGCCCAAAATATGGTTGCGGTCTCGGTCAATGTGGCTCTTGTACCGTTCTCGTCGATGGTCAAGCAGCACGGTCTTGTGTGATTCCCATCGAAGGCGTTCAGGGTCGCAGCGTCACGACGCTAGAGGGGCTTGGAACCATCACCACACCGCATCTCATTCAACAAGCATTCATTGCCGAGCAGGCGGCACAGTGCGGCTATTGCCTCAATGGCATGATCATGATGACGGCCTCGCTACTTGCGCGTAATCCGTCACCCACTGAACAACAGATCCGCTCCGAACTCTCCGCGAATTTTTGTCGTTGCGGCACACATGTTGAAATCATGCGTGCGGTGCAGCGTGCGGCACGTATGATGCTCGAAGCAAAAAATATCCAGGTGAGTGACCATGGCGTATAACAACACGCTGCGAGTGCGTAAAGACTTCATGGATGCCAGCGGAGTATTGCTTGTCGTACGTGACCCATTACCCGCCGCAGCACCCACGAAAGGCCAACCTGCTGCCGTACCCGTCAATCCAGCGGAAGGCCAGGAGATACTACTTTCGGTTTGGTCAGATGGACGTATCGTTGCGCTGCATGGCCATGTCGATCTTGGAACAGGACTGCGTACCGCACTCGGGCAAATTGTCGCAGAAGAGCTTGACGTCACCATGGACCATGTGGAGGTCGTTCTTGGCGATACTGGTCGAGCACCTAATCAAGGCCCAACGATTGCGAGCAGTTCGATACAACTACACAGCGCACCATTGCGACAAGCGGCGGCGCAAGCAAGACTTTGGCTATTACAGCAAGCTGCAATCAAATGGGGG
>CANFEI010000177.1 GCA_947445495.1 Alcaligenaceae bacterium | reverse complement strand
CAGCGAAAAGCTTTCAGAAGGGATTCGTGCCTTCGTCGCCGATGCGCGCAAGCTTGATACATTGATCGAGGCGCAGCGCTAACGCAGCACCGAGGCTCATCGCCTCTGCAAACACCGGACGATTAAGTGGGCTTGCGCTCCATGAGCGCCCAGGCCACAGTGCCCGCATCAACGTATTCAATTTCGCTGCCCGCTGGCACACCACGTGCTAATCGCGTGACTTTTATTCCGTGCGTGCGCAAGGCCTCAGACAAATAGTGTGCGGTTGTTTCGCCCTCGGCTGTGAAGTTGGTCGCTAAGATGACCTCCTGCACAACGCCATCTGAGGCACGCGCCAGCACACGATCAAAATCCAACTCATCGGGTCCAGTCCCCTCAAGCGGTGCCAAGCGTCCCATCAAGACGTAATACAAACCGGCATAGCCATGCGTCGCTTCGATTGAGTTTTGATCTGCTGGAGTCTCCACAATGCACAGTAGCGTCTTATCGCGCTCGGGGTGTACGCATGTCGCGCAGACTGGCACTTCTGTGAAACCGTTGCACTGCTCGCAATGCTGCAACCGCTCGACCGCATGCGTCAGGGCTTGGCCCAATTCTTGCGCCGCCTGCAAATCATGTTGCAGCAGATGGTAAGCCATGCGTCGCGCCGTACGGACCCCGACGCCAGGCAGACGCTTTAATGCGTCAACGAGGGCTAGAAGAGGTTGCGGTTCTGATGTGGAGTTTTCCATGAAATGAAATTAGAAGGGCAACTTCATTCCGGGTGGTAAAGGCATGCCTGCTGTGACGGCGGCCATTTTCTCAGACGATGTGGCTTCAGCCTTGCGCAACGCATCATTGAAGGCTGCCGCCACGAGATCTTCAAGCATGTCTTTGTCGTCGGCGAGCAAACTCGGATCAATCACGACGCGCTTGACGTCGTGACGGCATGTCATTGTGACTTTGACCAAGCCACCACCGGAGGCACCTTCCACCTGAATATCAGCGAGTGCGTCCTGCGCCTTTTTCATATTTTCTTGCATTTGTTGCGCCTGGCGCATCAAACCAGCAATCTGCCCTTTCATCATGATTGAGATTCCTAAATACGATTGATTTAAATTGAATTTGATTGTCCGGGACGAATAGAGCCCGGCACGACCTGCGCGCCAAAATCCTTGACTAAGGCTTGCACGAAGGGGTCAACCTGAACCGAGGCTTCGGCGTCTAGTTGACGGGTCTCCTGCTCGGCTTGATCCAACGCGTGCGCGGACTCGCCCCGCACCTCCCCGACCTCAAAAGCGACCTGAACATCCTGACCAAAAAACTCTTTGAGTACCACGCGCAACCGTTCGGCATGCACACCCTCCGAGAGCGCCTGATTAGATACGCGCAGCAAGATCGCACGCCCTTTGATTGACACGCATTCCGACTGACGCGCAAGTTGCTGCGCCATTCCGGTCAAGGGGAGTTTCGCAGAGAATGCAGCCCAAGGCTCCGGCAAGACAACCTCCACGCTCGCACTCGCCGCAGCGTCTGGCTTGACAGCCACAGGCTTGGGCGCAGCGTTCACAATCGGGACGGCGGATGTCTTCACTGCTGCAACACGAACCGCCGGGGCAGACGCCGTGCGGACGGATGACTCATCGGCTCGCGCAGGGATCGGCTCGTTACGCACAAGCTTCTCTGGCTCTGACGACCCGCGAGGTACTAAGGCCAACATACGCAAACACGCCATAACAAAACCTGCGTACTCGTCGGGCGCAAGGACCAATTCATTGCGACTATGCACAGCAACCGTATAGAACAACTGGACCACATCGGGATGCATACTGGCGGCAAAACGCGACAGATCGTTGGCAATCGGGTCCGTCTGATCCAGCGCCTGCGAAACCCGCTGGGTAATGGCGATACGCGACAACATGACCGCCAAATCCGCAAGTGCGGCCCGGTAAGACAGGCCACGAGTCGCCAGTTCGTCTGCGATCTCGAGAACCGTTGCAGCGTGTCCTGTCTGCAACGCATCCAGCAAACGCACGAGGTGGCGCTGATCGATCGTACCCAGCATGCCGCGCACAGCCTCCTCGGTCAGATTGCCGGCACTGTAGGCGATCGCTTGGTCTGTCAGGGAAAGCGCATCACGCATGGAGCCGGCAGCAGCCTGCCCTAACAATCTAAGCGCTGGCACTTCATAGGGCATTTGCTCTTGCGCAAGAACGTTTTCAAGGTGGCCAACAATGGCCTCGCCTGGCATCTGCTTGAGATTGAACTGCAAACAACGCGACAGCACGGTGACCGGTATTTTCTGAGGGTCTGTCGTGGCCAAAATAAATTTGACATGGGGTGGCGGTTCTTCAAGTGTTTTGAGCATCGCGTTGAACGCGTGCCCCGTCAGCATGTGAACTTCGTCGATCATGTAGACCTTGAAGCGCCCAGATCCCGGAGAATACACAGCCTGTTCCAGTAACTGGGTCATCTCCTCAACGCCGCGGTTGGACGCCGCATCGAGCTCAAGGTAGTCGACAAAACGGCCTTCATCAATTTCGGTGCAAGCCTGACACACGCCGCAGGGTGTCGCGGTGATGCCTGTCTCGCAGTTGAGCGCCTTAGCGAGAATACGCGACAGCGTGGTTTTGCCTACCCCCCGCGTACCCGTAAACAACCAAGCGTGGTGTAGACGTTGCGTCGTCAAAGCGTGCGTAAGCGCGCGGACAACGTGATCCTGTCCGACGAGGGTATCGAACGAACGGGGACGCCATTTGCGCGCAAGGACCAGATAACTCATGAGCTGTACCGACCACAAACGGAAATTAGAGAGGCGAGCCTGACTTCGGCACTAATTCTGCACGACTATGGCTGCTTCGTTCCCGACCTGACCAGGTTTGCCGCCGAACCATGCGAAGGGGCCCGCCAACCTCAATTCTAGCAGGGCTAGCTACTCGCGCGTGGATCAAAGTCAATCCACAGGTCATCGCGCGGGAAATATAGGGCTGCGCGTGCACGCCGACCGTCCAAAGCACTGACTTGTTCGCAGTAACGCGCCAATTGTGGTGCGTAGCGGGCCAACATCCGCGAACCGAATGCTTCAGTGCTTTCCTCTGGTGCAGGACGGCCGGTTTTGTAATCCACCACTAACCACCCTTTCGGGTCGGAGATCGCTAAATCAAGCACCGATACTTTGCCAGCGGCATCCAATAACGCCCACTCGCGACGCGCGTCCAAACAAGCGAGCAAGTCTTGCCCTCGCTGGCTTGTCAGCATCGCCAACAAGGTTTCAAGAACCTCATGCGCCAAGTCTGCAATCTCCTCGGCCGGCAAACCGAGCTGCCGACATTGCAATTCAATACGCGCGCGCTGTGCACGCATTTTCTCAACCGTCCAGCCCCGGCCGGACTGACGCCCCAAATGATCCAGCCACGAGTGGATAAGCGTCCCAAGCACGCGATCATGGGACTTGCTAGCTGCCCAGGCAAACGTCTGCGCGTAGCCTGCCCCAGACGCAGCGGTTTTATTTGCTTGCTGTTTCGTAATTTCGCGCTGCGCACGTAACGCACTTAAACTGCGTCTAAGCAACTCTGATCCGCGGTGGGCCGGCATCGGCTCTGCCGCAGCATCGGCCTGCAACAAATCAGACGGCACCTCTAACGAAGGCCAACTCAACCACAGCCGACTGAGCAAACTACCCGCGGCGGGTTTGGCAGGTGCGCCGTCCTTGATAGCCACATCGGCAACAAGGTGCAACCGCTCTTTCGCGCGGGTCGCTGCGACATAAAGCAAACGGTCAACCTCAAAATCGCCACGACGTTTTTCACGCAAACCTAGGTAGCGAGAAATCGGATCATGCCCCTCTCGAGCGCGAGGCTTAATCGGACCAAGCATGAGTTTTGAACCAACCTGTTCAAAGTAGACCAACGGCACCCTGTCGCTCGTCGGTCCATGATGCAGTCCGTACAGAATGACTGATTCAAACTGCAAGCCTTTGCACTTGTGCATCGTCATCACTTCAACTGCCTGGGCATCCGT
>CANFEI010000176.1 GCA_947445495.1 Alcaligenaceae bacterium | reverse complement strand
CCGACACTACCAAGATTAAGACCACTGCTGTCAAGAAGGGCGACCGCTATGTGATCAACGGCCAAAAGGTTTGGATCTCACGGGTCCAACACTCTGACCTCATGATTTTGCTGGCACGCACCACGCCCCTTGATCAGGTGACAAAGAAATCTGAAGGCATGTCGATTTTTATCGTCGATCTCCATCAAGCGATTGGTAATGGCTTAGCGGTCCGACCCATTTTAAATATGGTCAATCATGAGACCAACGAACTGTTTTTTGAAAACCTTGAAATTCCAGCTGAGAACCTCATCGGCGAGGAAGGCAAAGGATTTAAATACATTCTTGACGGACTGAATGCTGAGCGCGCGCTGATTGCGGCTGAATGTATCGGCGATGGATATTGGTTCATTGACCGTGTCTCGAAATATGTGAAGGAGCGGATTGTCTTTGGTCGTCCGATCGGACAGAATCAGGGCGTGCAGTTTCCGATCGCACGCGCTTTTGTAAACGTTGAAGCTGCGAGCTTGATGCGTTATGAAGCGTGTCGACTGTTTGACGCGAAACAAGCCTGCGGCACGCAAGCCAATATGGCCAAGCTGCTCGCCGCCGATGCCTCCTGGGAAGCGGCCAACGCTTGTTTGCAATTCCACGGCGGCTTCGGCTTCGCCTGCGAATATGATGTAGAGCGTAAGTTCCGCGAAACACGTTTGTATCAAGTCGCGCCGATTTCAACAAACCTGATCCTATCGTACGTCGCTGAACACGTACTTGGTCTTCCACGTTCGTTCTAAAGGACACCTCATGACTGCCGTTCGCTCACCCGCCCCTGCTGCCGTCTTACACCCTAGCGCGACGCTTGCAAAGTTTGCCTCCGAACTGAAATACACCGACATTCCAGAGTCGGTACGTATGCGCTGCGAAGACTTGTTTCTAGATACGATGGCTTCCATCCTGGCGGGCTCATCTGCGCGAGCAGTCAAAGCGATGGCTAAATACACGGCACTCATGGGGCCATCCGAGGGCAAATCAGAAGACTTCGTCAATCGCAGGATGACGAGTCCTTTTTTCGCTGCCATGGTGAACGCAGCGGCTGCGCACGTCGTCGAACAGGATGACGTCCATAATGGTTCCGTGTTTCACCCTGCTGCGGTCGTATTTCCGCCAGCGCTTGCGGTGGCACAAGCGATTGGTGCGTCGGGTGAAGAGTTCATCACCGCTTCAGTTGTTGGCTACGAAGTCGGCATTCGAGTGGGTGAATTTCTGGGTCGTTCCCACTACAAGATCTTTCACACCACCGGCACCGCTGGCACTGTCGCTGCTGCCGTCACCGTGGGCCGCTTGCTCAAACTCAACCCCGAGCAAATGCTCAACGCGATTGGCTCCGCCGGGACACAAGCATCCGGCCTCTGGGAGTTTTTGCGCGATGCCGCGGACTCCAAACAATTGCATACCGCCCACGCAGCCTCTACTGGACTGAGTTCAGCCTATTTGGCCAAGGAAGGCTTCACAGGAGCACGTCGCATTCTGGAGGGTGTGCAGGGCATGGCTGCCGGTATGTCGACAGACGCGGATCCTGCCAAACTGACAGACCGTCTAGGCACCCGCTGGGCGTTGCCAGAGACCTCCTTCAAGTTTCACGCATCGTGCCGTCACACGCATCCTGCAGCGGACGCGCTGCAGCACGCAATGAAGACGCATGGGTTGAAAGCCGATGACATCACCCGTGTTGTCACCCATGTGCATCAAGGCGCAATCGATGTGCTGGGACCTGTGGTCGACCCGCAGACGGTTCATCAATCAAAGTTTTCGATGGGTACCGTCTTGGCGCTCATCGCCTTACGTAACTCAGCGGACCTCGCAGGCTTTGATCAAGCACTCAAGGATGGGCAAGTGACCACCTTCCGTGACAAGGTGACGATGGAGTTAGACGAAGAAGTCGACACCGCGTATCCACAACGTTGGATTGGCAAGGTCACTGTCACGACCAAGGATGGCCGAAGTTTGGCAGGACGCGTAGACGAGCCCAAGGGTGACCCCGGTAACACCTTGTCGCGTCCAGAGATCGAAGACAAAGCCTTGCGACTCGGGACCTACGAGGGGAATGCCACGGAAGCGCAAGTAAAAAAATTAATCCAGACCGTTTGGTCTATTAGCAAGCAACCCACACTCGGCCGCGTGTTGTCCGATTAAGTCGAATAAGCGGAGACAAGAAAAATGCGTTTACAAAATAAAGTGGCTATCGTCACAGGCGCCGCAAGCGGCTTTGGTGCAGAGATCGCGCGTTTTTATGTTCGCGAAGGCGCGAAAGTCGTCATTGCAGATTTGAATGAAGCGGGCGCACAAAAGGTTGCAGCAGAAATTGGTGCGTCAGCGATCGCGGTGAAATGCGATGTCAGCAAGCGCGCGGACATTGATCTTGCTGTGAACACTGCGCTGCAGAAGTTCGGCTCGGTCGATATTGTCGTGAACAATGCAGGCTATACCCACAAGAACCAAGCTTTTCTCGACGTGGATGAAGCGGCTTATGACAGATGTTTCGATGTCAACGTCAAAGCGATTTATCACATGATCAATGCGGTCGTGCCAATGATGCGTGCCAAAAAGTCTGGTTGCATCATCAATGTTGGCTCTACCGCCGGGATGCGGCCACGCCCGGGTCTGACTTGGTACAACGCTTCAAAAGGTGCGGCGAATCTTCTGTCAAAGTCACTGGCCGTTGAGCTCGCCGGCGACAATATTCGTGTCAACGTGATTTGCCCCGTCATGGGTGACACCGGCATGTTGGGCGACTTTATGGGCATCCCCGACACTCCGGAGAACCGAGCAAAATTCATTGCGACCATACCCATGGGCAGACTGAGTGTGCCACGCGACATCGCCAACGCAGCGGTGTTCTTGGCCTCAGACGAGGCCTCCTTCTTGACGGGCTTGGAGTTGCCCGTCGATGGTGGCAGAACGATTTAGCGGTCCGCACGTTCGCGCGAGCCTTGCCTGACAACAATCAGCCTTTTCGGGCGGCTTGTTGCTTCTGCGCCAAGTCTGCGATGCCCTCTTCAGCCAGCGCCAACAGCTGGTTGAGCTCAGCGCGATCAAACGTATGTCCCTCGGCCGTGCCTTGTACTTCAACATAACGACCCGATCCGGTCATCACAATGTTCATATCTGCATCACAGCCAGAATCCTCGGGATAATCGAGATCAAGTACGGCCTGCCCCTCAACCATCCCCACCGACACGGCAGCAACCGAATCGATCAAGGGATTCTTGCTGAGCAATCCCTGCTTGATGAGCCCGTCCACTGCATCAGCAACGGCGATCCAAGCCCCTGTAATACTGGCACACCGCGTACCGCCATCCGCTTGCAGCACATCGCAATCGATTTGAATCGTGCGCTCGCCCAAAGCAGTCATATCCATTACTGCCCGCAAGCTACGGCCAATCAAGCGCTGAATTTCCTGAGTGCGACCAGACTGCTTGCCCTTGGCCGCCTCGCGATCGGAACGTGTATGGGTCGAACGCGGCAACATTCCGTACTCAGCCGTCACCCAACCCTGACCCTTTCCTTTTAAAAAGGGAGGCACTTTTTCGAGTACGCTTGCGGTACACAACACTTGGGTGTTCCCCATCGCAATCAACACCGACCCCTCGGCGTAGCAGGTAAAACTGCGCTGTATGGAAACGCTGCGTAGCTCATTGGCAGCGCGACCAGAAGGCCGTGGTGGTGCAGAGCTAGCTTGGTTTGTATGGGTAGTTGACAAGATGTGCTCTCACAAAATTTAAGGTAGTGGGTCGACCATGATTCAAAACAGCCAACCCGTAGGTTTACAGCGTCACAGTATACGCAGCGCAGCGCGTGATGTCCTGCTCGGCGGACTCTGTCTGAGCCTTGCGATCTCGTGTCACAGGCCTGTTTGGGCGCAGAGCGTACCTGCCGTCGTTACGACGCCGGGCACCGCCACCGCCGTCACACTGCCTGCTACTACTCCAGCGGCTGACAATGCGGCTGCGCTAAGCTACGACGGATCCTTTGAAATATTTCATCCCACCGTTTCGACCGGGGGGATGGTG
>CANFEI010000175.1 GCA_947445495.1 Alcaligenaceae bacterium | reverse complement strand
CGTTGCGCTCGAGCACGCCGGCACGATCTTGCCCGGCTTTACACACATGCAAGTCGCACAGCCCGTCACCTTTGGCCATCATCTGCTTGCCTACGCGGAAATGTTTGGACGCGATACCCAACGCTTGATCGACTGCCGCGAACGCGTCAACATCTTGCCCTTAGGTGCTGCCGCCTTAGCCGGAACAAGCTTTCCGATCGACCGGCCTCTGGTTGCCAAACTACTCGGGTTTGATGGCGTATGCCTGAACTCGTTGGATGCCGTCTCCGATCGTGACTTCGCCATCGAATTTGTGAGTGCCTGCGCGTTGATCATGACGCATATCTCGCGCCTGTCTGAAGAAATCGTCATCTGGATGAGCCCGCGAGTAGGCTTCATCGATTTGCCGGACCGTTTCTGCACCGGCAGCTCGATCATGCCGCAAAAGAAGAACCCGGACGTACCTGAATTAGCTCGCGGTAAGACTGGACGCGTCAACGGTCATCTCGTCGCACTGCTCACCCTCATGAAAGGCCAGCCGCTGGCGTACAACAAGGACAATCAAGAAGACAAGGAAGGCCTGTTCGACACGGCCGATACGGTTCGCGACACCCTCACTATTTTTGCAGACATGGTGCCTGGGATTACTGTTAAGGCCGCCAATATGCGTGCAGCCGCGTTGCAAGGTTTTGCCACGGCGACTGATTTGGCAGACTACCTCGTCAAACGCGGCGTGCCCTTTCGTGACGCACACGAAGCGGTTGCACACGCCGTGCGCGAGTGCGAAACAAAGGGCTGTGATTTGGCCGATCTGAGCGTGAGTGCATTACAAAAATTTCATTCCGCAGTTCAAGACGATGTTCACACTGTCTTGACCCTAGAAGGCTCAGTCGCCGCACGCAACCACATCGGCGGAACAGCACCCGAGCAAGTACGACAAGCAGCACAGACTATTTTAAAAACTCTGTCTTAATCAGAGATCAAAGACGGCGATAGACTCAACATGTCCAGTGTGCGGAAACATGTTGATCACGCCGGCGCTGCTTAGTCGATAGCCACCGTCATGCACCAAGAGCGCCGCGTCTCGTGCAAGCGTGGCCGGATTGCAAGACACATAAACAAGTCTGGTCGGACGCTGTGCAACGGGCGTTTGTACCAGCGCTTGCGTCAGGGCTAGCGCCCCCTCTCGTGGCGGATCGATCAGCATACGATCAAAGCGCCCCAAGGACTGCAACCATTCAGCAGTGACTTCGAATAAATTCAGAGTTGAAAAACTTGCGTGTGTGAGTCCGTGCGCGCCTGCTGCGGCCTGCGCGCGCTCTGTCAACGCAGGACTTCCTTCTAGACCGATCACTTCACGACACTTGGTCGCAAGCGGTAAGGTGAAGTTACCTAAACCGCAAAACATATCTGCAATGCGGTCAGTTGGTTGCGGTTCAAGCAATGCCAGCGCACGTGAGACCAACACGCGATTGATTTGGTGGTTGACCTGTGTAAAGTCGGTTGGACGAAAAGGCATGGTCAAACCAAATTCTGGCAGCGTATAACTTAATGCGGTTTCGTGCTCAGGCTCGAGCGCATGCACGGTATCCGGGCCTTTGGACTGTAGCCACCATTGAATGTTGTGCGCTTGCGCGAAGTGACGCAAATGTCCGAGGTCACTATCGGTCAGTGGCATCAAATGTCGGAGCACTAAGGCTGTGACAGACTCTCCTACCGAAACTTCAATCTGCGGAAACCGATCCGGTGCAGACAGCGACATCATCAACGCACGCAGAGGCAGTAGCAACGCCGCAACGTGCGGGGGCAGGACATGACAGGTACGCATGTCCGCAACAAAACTGCTCTTGCGTTCATGAAAGCCAACCAGCACCGTGCCTTTCTTGGCAACCCAACGCACCGCCAGGCGTGCCCGATACCGATAACCCCAGTATGGGCCATGCAACGGCGCGAGCACACGAGCGGGCTTCACATTGGCGAGATGGGCTAAGCCATCCTCGAGCGCACGCTGCTTAATCGCTACCTGGGCACTTGGCTCCAAATGCTGCATCAGACAACCACCGCACACACCAAAGTGTGGACAACGGGGTTCCACTCGGAGCGCGGCAGCGCGATGGATCTGTTCAACCCGAGCGATCTCGTAAGACGGTTTACGTCTAAAGGTGTGCACACTGACACGCTCGGTGGGCAGCGCACCCTCTATGAAGACTACTTTCCCCTCACGCCGTGCCACACCGCGGGCTTCAAGGTCGAGCGTATCGACCTGCAATACATCTGAAGTCATGATAAAAACAAATCGGTTATTTCCATGCCGCAAGATACTCGGCCCAATGGGGCTCCGTGCTTTGTTCGAGTGTCGAACGCACTAATTGAATTTCTGCGTCATACGACTTCGTGTCGAGCTCACCGCGCAACAGTCTAAAACGGCAATACACCAACCACGTATTGACCACGTCAGTCTGACAATAGGCGCGAACTTCCGATGCGCGACCCTCAGACCACGCTTGCCAAACCTGACCACCATCCATACCAAGTTTGCCGGGGAAACCACAAAGTTTTGACAGGTCATCGAGCGGCGCGTTTCCGCGGCCGTTGTACTTTGCAAGCACATCCATGAGGTCCAGGTGGCGCGTATGGTAACGACTCAGGTAGTTGTTGTATTTAAAGTCACGATCCTCTTCGCCCATATCCCAGTAGCGCGGCGCCGCAACACTGTGTATCAGACTTCGGTAATGCAACACAGGCAGATCAAATCCCGATCCATTCCAGCTAATGAGCTTGGGGGTGTAGCGCTCGACCGTCTTGAAAAATCCAGCAAGCAGTGCAGGCTCCGGATCGTCCTCCTGACCTAGGCACTTTACGCGAAACCCTTGATCGTCACGAAAGACACAACCGACGACTGCGACACGATGCAAATGCAAAGGTAGAAAATCACTGCCGGTCAGCTCTTTACGTGCAGCAAACGCACGGATAGCCACCTCACTATCCGGCACATCGTCTGACCACCCGTTCAAACGACGCAGGCCTGCGATATCGGGGATCGTTTCTAAGTCAAAAACAAGGGTGGGCGTCATCGGATGGATTAACGCGAGGGCAAGTACTGCAGCGGATCCACGGGAGTACCTTGACGACGCACTTCAAAGTGTAAGCGCACAGAGGTCGTATCGGTCTGGCCCATCTCGGCAATCTTGAAACCCCGCTTGACCTCTTGTCCTATCTTCACGAGCAAGCTGCGGTTGTGTGCATACGCGGTGATGAAACCATCACTGTGTTCAATGATCACCAAGTTACCTAGCCCTCTGACACCATTACCCGCATACATGACTTTGCCCCCAGCGGCTGCTTCGATGGCATCACCGGCAGCGCCCGCGATATCAATTCCCTTCGTTGCCGGCGTGAAGCCTTGAATAACCTTCCCTTTTGCTGGCCAGCCCCAATCGATCAACCCAGCGTCTGCGGCACGTGCGGGCGGTGAGCTCTCGCTTGATGGCGAGACCGTAGCTTGTGGTGCCGGGCGTGACATGGCAGCCCCGCTTGGCCTGGGCGCCGCAGCAGCAGTCGCATCCGATAAGCGAAGCACCTGCCCCACAACGAGCAAGTTTGGATTGGTAATTTTGTTAATTCTGGCGATCGTCGCCTCGGACACGCCTGTTGCACGAGAGATTTTATTGAGCGTATCGCCAGCCTTTACTGTGTAAGTCCCCGCAGATGAAGCCGATGACCCGCTCAGATCCGTCACCGGTGCGCGCGATCCAGACTGGTTGGCACAACCACTCACCAGCGTGGCAGTCACTACACAAGCGATGGCCATCCACCAAGGGCCCCCATGGCTCTTGCGTATCGTGCTCAATGCAACTCTTTCTTCGTGGGACATATAGCCACCCTGCATATTTCTCTCCTGTGCGATCACGCCTGTACCCCAGCTTTAAGCGGTACAAACCTCACTTCTTCAAGTTCTTGCCGTTCCCAATTCGTCAGGCCCGTGCGCTGTATTTTCACAAGACGCTGCGTACCAGAGCCTTCGGGCGCAACGAGGACCCCGCCAATCGCCAACTGATTCATTAACGCCTGCGGAATT
>CANFEI010000174.1 GCA_947445495.1 Alcaligenaceae bacterium | reverse complement strand
TGGTCAAAGGTCTTTTGGACAGGGCGTAGGCTTGACCACGCGCGGTCATAACGTTTGAAGTGATAGTGACTAAGGATTTCGAGGGTATCGGCAATGTTTCCAGATCTGCCTTTTAAGCTCTGCGCAATCACTGGGGCGATTTTGACAATGCCCTCCTCGACGATTGGCTCAGCAAGCTCCCAGCCAGGCTCTGACAAACGTTTGAGAAGTCGATCCGCAAACCGGGCTCGGCTCAAAAACCAGGACTCGTATTCACGATTGATCGGGCGCACTGCCGCTGACCAGAGAATGACGATCAAAAAATTTAAAATAAAGTGACGCGCCTCAACCGTTTTCCAGGTGCCATCGGCCAGATCATCATTCGTTAGATTGTTCAAATCAACGTTATTGGGTGTGACTAAACTAGGGCTAACGAAACCCAGATCCTGCTTAACTTGAGTGGAGGGCATAGGGAGAAATGAGTACGGGTGATGAGTTCAAATGACGCGGTTTGAGTGCTGGGATTCAAAGGCAGCTGCCGGTCTGAATGGCTTTCTTTAGATCTGGAACTTTATACCAAAAAAATGGCTCGAAGTGTCAAGCCTGAAACCCACCTTTAAACGCTCACAAATACTGACAGTATCCACCTCAGATAGGCTATTTGACGTACATTTACCGAGCTAACTGTGGGTCTGACCCGCATCCCTTTAATCGCCGGCTTCAATCCGTAGAGTAATGCCTGTATTTTGCTCAAATAATGCTGTTTGGGCTACTCTCCACGCCCAAGCGTGCACGATCAGGATCCGATTCAAGCAGATGAGTAAACTGTCGGCGAGTCTTAACGCATATTGACTAAAACAGGCACCATCGCTCCGGACACTCTCGATGCTTTCTAATAAACCGTCTTTTTTTAATGCCCTGAGCTCAGCTCCCGACTCAAGCCTGCAAGACTTGTCTCAGGGATTGCTGGCTCAGGCGGCGCATTGTTCGCCTAAGTATTTCTATACCCCGCTCGGGTCAACGTTGTTTGACGCGATTACGCACTTGCCTGAATACTATTTGACACGAACCGAGGCAGCCATTTTCAGTGTCCATGCTCAGGCGATTCATGCGCAGATCCCTGAACAGGCAGCCTGGCTTGATCTAGGGGCGGGAAGCTGCGAAAAAGCGGCGCGCTTATTCGAGCGAACCCCTCCGGGTTTGTATGTCGCCGTGGATATTTCACTGGCTTATCTCACTGACACGTTGGAACGGTTGCAACGTGAGCATCCTCAGGTGCCTATGATGGGCGTGGGAATGGATTTTTCAAGCGTCTTAACGTTTCCACCGTCGTTGCATGCGCAGCTGTTAGCGAGACCTGTTTTTGCGTTTTATCCCGGTTCGAGTTTGGGAAATTTTGATCCTGTGCAGGCCTTAGGTTTTTTGCAACGCGTCGCAGCGGTATGCAACGCTGCAAAACCAGGTTCAGGTTTGCTCATAGGTATCGATCTCGTTAAAGACACTGCCGTCTTGGAACATGCGTATGCAGACGACCTAGGCGTAACAGCGGCTTTTAATCTAAATGTACTCAGGCACATGAACACCTTAATCAACACTGATTTTGATGTGCGTGATTGGCAGCACCTGGCACGGTTCAACGCAAAAGAATCTCGTATCGAAATGCACTTGCAAGCGCGTCGCGCGGTGACAGTCTCATGGCCAGGTCAACAGCGCGTCTTTCAACAAGGCGAAACGATCCACACTGAAAATTCGTATAAGTGGACAGTTGAAAAGTTTTCGAAACTTTTACGGTCGGCAGGCTTTACGCAAATTCAGCACTGGACTGACCGACAAGAGCAGTACGCTGTATTTTGGGCATGCTAGGGGCAGAGGCGGTTAGAGCGCACAGGTTCTGAAGCCAGAATAGATATCGCAGCGCTCGGGTGTAAAAAAATTGCGGTACTGTACATGGCGTAAAGCGTGGTGGGTGACTCGGGCCGCGCCGCGCATCACTTTGTGTGTTCCAAACCAAGGTGCGGAGTATTCAGCGTAGGGGTGCACGACGAAACCGTCGAAGGGGGCAAACGTATCTTGTGTCCATTCCCACACCTCACCCCAGTGAAAGTTCGCAAGCGTTCGCGCGGCACAATCCCATTCGCCTTCGGTGGGCAGGCGGCATTGCGCCCACGCACAGTAGGCTTGTGCATCATCCCAAGAAATATGAACTGCTGGCGCTTGCATGTTCATAGGCATCCAGGTGCCAAACGTTTGAACATCGAAGCTTGATCCGGTTGGGCGAACATACCGAGGCAAGCGATGCCCAGTCGTTGTCACAAAAGTCATGTACTGCGCCCAAGAAACAGGCTCTAGGCTAATTTCAAACGTCTTGAGTGCGATAGGGCGAGAAACCAGTTCGTTGTCAAAGCAAAAGCCGTCAGTGGCTGAACCTAGTGTCCAACCCTGTGCGGGAAGCTTGGCGGTTGTGCTAAGCGATGTGATTGCGCCTGAAGATACCCATGCTGTTTCAAAGGGAATGCCGAGCGCTTGCGCCATATAGACACCTGCCTCAAGATGCATCGCCTCATGTTGTAGGACGAGCCAATAAAAATAAAGCGCTGGGTCGTCGTCTGAGGTTCCTTGTAAGCGCGTCAACGTTTGCTCTAGTGTTTGTGCCGCATAGGTCAGGCAGCTGCCGCGAGAGGGATATCCTTGATCCCAGCGCGCTTCGTGTTGTACCTTAGCGCTGTCATACCACTGGTCAGCAAAAGCAAGTACTGAACTTTCTTTAGCAAGGTCACTTCGCATGGCCGCGCCCTCACTGCGAGCCGGATTGCGCGCAATCCAGTATTCTTGAAACCACGCAATGTGACCTAGTTCCCACAGGGGTGGATTAAATTCTGGGTTATAGGGAATGTGTAGTTGTTCGGCGCGCTCATACAAGCGAAATGAACCAAGGGTGTGTGCGCGCATCTCTTGTAGCGCGGTGTTCAGCTCTTTGGTGTTAGCCTTTCGCATCGTGTGTGAGTTACTTTTTATGTTGACAGCTGCTCAAATTCGCAAGCCCAGAGTCGTTATTGTAAGTCCGGCACTCGCAAGCGCCAATAACGGCAATTGGCAGACAGCCAAGCGCTACGCCAGCATGCTTGCGACAACCTGCACCGTACGAATCGTGAAAGAGTGGGAGGGCGCCCCAACGGATGACCTGTTGATTGCCTTGCATGCGCGGCGCAGTTATTCGTCGATCGCAGCATGGCATGCTACGCGAGGCTCCGAGGGGCTGTGCGTGGTGCTTACTGGCACCGACCTCTATCGCGACATTCAACAGGACCCTCAGGCACAGCAGTCTTTGGCGTGGGCAAAAATTTTGATCGTGCTGCAAGCGGCAGGGTTGGCTGAGTTACCGGTGAGCTTGCGCGATAAAGTGCAGGTGTTGTTTCAATCAACAAGTACCCGCCGGACATTAGTCAAGACCAACCGTCGTGTGCGGGCGGTGATGGTGGGGCACTTAAGGCCTGAAAAATCACCTCAAACGTTTTTCGAAGCCGCTGCCTTATTAGCCGAGCGCAACGATATTGACCTGCGCCACATTGGTGGGGAGCAAGATCAGGCGTTGGCGCAACAGGCGCATGACACCGCTGCACAGTATTCAAACTATCAGTTTTTGGGTGCGCGTAGTCATGAGCAAACACGGCGATATATCCAGCGCTCGCATGTGCTTGTGCATGCTAGCGTGATGGAAGGTGGCGCCCACGTCATCATGGAAGCTGTCTGCAGTGGCGTACCCGTGTTGGCCTCGCGCATCGCAGGCAATATCGGGATGTTGGGCGAAGACTATGCTGGATTTTTTATAACCAGCGATGCGCGCGAGCTAGCAGGTCTGCTGGTGCGATTTACCGATGATGCTTCGTTTGGTGCCCAGTTACGTATGCAGTGCGCACAGCGTGCTTATTTATTTGAGGCCGCTCGCGAGCGCAGTGGATTGATTACAATCGTTGAAAACCTAATACCCAAGGAAGCATGATGCCTAACAATGAACCTCGTCTGACCTCGCTCTCGCATGGCGGTGGCTGTGGTTGTAAAATCGCGCCAGCGGTTTTATCTGAGATTTTAAAAGGCACCTTGCAGATGCC
>CANFEI010000173.1 GCA_947445495.1 Alcaligenaceae bacterium | reverse complement strand
TCTACATCACTGGCCGTGAATCAGATATGTACATTTCTGGTGGGTCTAATGTGTATCCGAAGGAAGTCGAAGAGGTCTTACTCACGCATCCTGCTGTGGCAGAAGTGGCAATCGTAGGCATGCCCGATCCCAAGTGGGGGGAAGTAGGCATCGCGGTGATCGTGCGTCGCGATGGCATGCCTGCGGTGAGCGAAGCCGAGTTACTCGGACACCTCGATGGGCACTGCGCCAAGTATCGCTGGCCGCGTGAGTTTTTTTTCTGGGATGTCATGCCCAAATCGGGCTATGGAAAAATTGTTAAGAAAGATATAAAGAGTTTGCTCGTAGAACGCGGTGAATTTAAGCTGCCTGAGCAACTTCAATAGACGGTAAGAATGCCTTCGACTATGACGCAGCACATCGCTTTTTTAACACCTATGGCCGAGCCCACACGTGACGTGGTGCGTGCGTTGCTACCGGATGGATTCACCATCGCCTTTGCTCAAACCAATGAAGAAGCAGAGCATCGCAAGTTGGTGCCAGAGGCCTGCGTCATCATGGCCGTAGGCACCTATGTCACCGCCGAATTGATTGCGCATGCGCCAAAGCTCAAACTGATTCAAAAATGGGGAATTGGTGTAGACAAGATCGACTTAGAGGCTGCGCGTCGAGCGGGCGTGACGGTCGCCATAACGGCAGGGGCAACATCCATCCCTGTTTCTGAGCACACTCTGATGTTGATGCTAGCGACCTCAAGGCGTTTGCCGCTTGCACACCGCAGCCTGCAGGAAGGCAAATGGATTGCCACAGAACTGCGAACGGTATGTTCGATGCTTGATGGAAAAACAATAGGCCTGTTTGGCTTTGGCAGTATCGCGCGTTTTGTCGCGAAGCGCTTGAGCGGTTTTGATGTCAAGATTCTGTATCACAGTCGTAGGCGCGTTGCTCCGGAAATAGAAAGTCAGTTCCGTGCGGAGTACGTCGATTTTGATACCTTGCTCGCACAAAGTGACTTGCTCAGTCTGCATGCGCCCCTCGCAACAGAAACACGACAACTCTTTAATCGCGTGACATTCAATAAAATGAAACGCGGGGCGATTCTGATCAACACTGCACGGGGCGAACTGATTGACGAAGCAGACCTGATCGACGGCTTACGCACGGGACAGTTATCTGGCGCTGGCCTTGATACCTTTAGCGGCGAGCCGCCAAGCGCTAGCAACCCGTTGTTTCATATGGATCAGGTGGTTGCCACTCCACACTCCGCAGGTGGCGTGTTTGACAATGTGCCGCATATTGTCGGACATATGTTTCGTAACATTAAGCAATTTCACCAATCACAACCGCTTGACGCCGCGGACATTATTGTTGCGCCGCCTGCTTAAACGACGCTCACGCGAACAACTAGTGCACCACGGGTCAAAGGTTTACTATTGGCCAAAATATTCATTTGGAGATCATCATGGCAGGTAAGTTTTCCACCCAGTTCGAGCCCTTGAAGGGCAAGGTCAGCCCCGAGGAGTGGGAGGCACGCGTCACGTTGGCGGCTTGCTACCGACTCATGGACAAGTACGGCATGACCGACATGATTTACAACCACATCACGGCACGTATTCTTGGCACGGAGGACTTGCTCATCAATCTCTACGGCTTGTTGTACAAAGAGATCACCGCGTCGAGCTTGGTACGGATTACCGTCGAAGGTGAAATCGTCCGTAAGCCCGATACGGATTACGGCATCAATAAATCCGGTTATGTGATCCATGGCTGTATTCATACCGCACGCCCCGACGTGCAGTGCGTGATCCATACCCACACGCGCGCTGGGATGGCGGTATCTTCAATGTCCTGCGGCCTGCTAGCCATGACACAAACGGCCAGCCGCTTCAATAATCACATTGGTTATCACGACTTCGAAGGTCCTGCGGTCGATCTTGCAGAGCGTGAAGCGCTCGTCAAGGACTTGGGCGCACACAACGCAATGATTTTGCGCAACCATGGACTCCTCACAAGTGGTGCGTCGGTCCCGCAGGCGTTTAACCTGATGTACCAATTAGAAATGTCATGCCGTGCCCAAGTCGATGCAATGGCAGCGGGAACTCAACTAGCCCTTCCGTCCAACGAAGTCCTGGAGAAGTCGGCGCATTTGTATCAGCCTAACGTGCGTCGCCCTTACGGTGAGCTCGAATGGCATGCCATGTTGCGCCTGCTCGAGGCGGAACCTGGCGGCTACCCACATTACGCCTCCTGATGATCTTTTTATGAATCAGTCGTCTACACCGGATGTCTTGGGGATTCCTCCTTACGGTCTTGCGGGCATTTGCGATTGTCATACGCATGTGTTCCCGCCCTCCTCGCAATTTCCCTTCGCAGGTAATCGACACTACACGCCAGATACGGCGACGGTCGAGAGCCTTTTATCCATGCATCGTCGTATTGGAGCCGAACGAGTTGTGATCGTCCATCCAAGTCCTTATGGTGATGACAATTCTTCGTTGCTCTGGGCGATGCGCAACATAGGCGAGAACGCACGCGGCGTCGCAGTCATTAGTGACACGACGAACACGGAAATGCTCAATACCCTGCATCAAGGCGGCGTTCGCGGCACGCGCCTCAATCTAGAGACCGTCGGACAGAACGATCCTAGCGTTGCACAAGAGCAGCTTTTGCGCACCGCTAAACAGGTCGCCCCGCTCGGCTGGCACATTCAGATGTATACCAATTTAGGCGTCATCACTGGACTGCACGATACGATTATGCAATCGGCCGCAACCGTTGTGATTGACCATTTTGGACGACTCAATGCCAAGGCGGGCCTTAACCAGCCCGGCTTTGATGCCCTTTTGTCCTTGGTTCGATCGGGAAAAGTTTATGTCAAGCTCTCCGCTGGGTATCGCGTATCCGAAGAACACGATTACACGGATCTCGACCCCTTCGCCGACGCCCTGATCGCGGCCAACCCAGACCGCATGCTTTGGGGAACGGATTGGCCTCATCCGTTTCCACCCAAAGGCACTGTTCGCAGCCCAGACGTCATTGAAAAAGCACACCCGGAAGACAACGTCGCCGCGATCCGACGTGTCGTTCGCTGGGCTCGAACGACCGATATCGCCCAGAAGATTTTGGTTGACAACCCCGCTCGCTTATACGACTTTTAACTCTTGTTGAAGGAAGATCTATGAAACGATTTCTCGCCGGCTTTTCCCTTTGTCTCGTCACGCTCTGCAGTGTTGCGCAGGAGGCGGCTAACTACCCGAATCGGCCAATCAGACTAATCGTCCCCGTTGCCGCCGGAGGCAATGTAGACATCGTCGCACGCAGCATCGCGGAACCCTTGTCTAAGGCGCTTGGGCAACAAGTTATCGTTGAAAACCGTCCTGGTGCGAGCAGTCTGCTCGGCACCAATCTCGTCGCGAAGTCTCCTGCGGATGGCTACACCTTACTCGCGCACTCCACAACCTTTGTAACCGCTTCGATTCTTGTCAAAAATGCAGGATACGATCCGCTCAAAGACTTCATCCCAATTACCTTAACCTGTCAGATCCCGATGGTGTTGGTCGTCAACCCAGACAAGGTTAAGGCACGAACACTGAAAGAATTCATCGCGCTTGCCAAGGCGCAACCCAACAGCATGGCCTATGCCTCGTCCGGCAATGGTTCGACTGGTCATATCGCCGCTGAGCTCTTTAGCGATGCAGCAAAGGTGTCATACCTACATGTCCCCTACAAAGGTAACGCGCAATCCATGATCGATCTATTAGGGGGGCAGATCCCTTTTATGTTTGACCAAGTCAGCACGTCGGCGAGGTATGTCAAGGAGGGCAAGCTCATTGCCTTAGGCGTAACAAGTAAAACTCGCTCAGCTATTTTGCCCGACGTACCCACCTTGGACGAATCAGGTCTAAAAGGATTTAACGACTCAACCTTTAATGGGATCTTCGCGCCAGCCGGAACCCCACAAGCCATCATTAACAAACTACATACCGAGCTCAGTAAAATATTGACCTCTCAAGACATTCAAAAACGGTTCATTGCACTCGGCATCGAGATCGCCCCCAGTCCGACTCCCGCGGCATTTGGACAGTACATCCAAGCACAAATCACCGCATATC
>CANFEI010000172.1 GCA_947445495.1 Alcaligenaceae bacterium | reverse complement strand
TGCGCCGCTTTGCAAAGACTTCTCAAGCTTGCGCGAACTGTCTGCAGGCACAAATAGCAGGGATCGCATCTCAATTCTCCGGTTTTCTAAGCAGAGACCTGAACCGTCTCTTTTTACACATGGGTTCGAGTATAGCTTGGGCAGATTGAGCGACAATCGAAGGACTTGCTCCGAGGAATTCGCAGCCACGCCATCCAGACCTTGGGTGAGACCCAAGAAGCGTTTTCAGTCCACAAAACAACAACCGGCAAAGAGGATTAGCTCTTGTCTTGACCTGTGTAATGCTGTGGCCACATCTGCTTAATGACGTGGGTATGGCTTGCGTAGGCGTAACAGCTATTTACCTTTAGCGGACGGCCATTCGCATCGACGGGTTCGGGACGCGAACGGATGAAGGGCCACAAGGCCTGGTAGGCAGCCGTGGCGATCGGCCCGAGCAATTCCATCATGTGCGTGCACCCTGCGGCACCTTTCAGGTGACCACGAACGATCTTGTTCCAGCCCGCACCAATCCGTTCACCTTTCAACTTCATGAGAGTCGCGGGCGCCTCTTTGCACACACCAAAAGGCGTGGCATCGGACGACGCCGCGACATCGTGAATGAGAAACTCATCATCAATCACCAAACGGACCCAGATATCATGAATGTGCTCACCGGCCGGCTTTTCAGCCGTCGCTAGCGGCGCCATGAAGGGGACTGGCTTGGAATCCTCAACGCGCCCCTCAATGTCATACAAACCATCTGCTCGGCGATAAGCACGCATCGTAATATGCCGAGTATGGATTTCTTCACGTTCAACGGTAGGAGCTAAAGACAAGACGGACCTCTCTATTAGATGTTGAGATTTTACGGGTTTCATCAACCGACCCGGCAAGCACTAAGGTCTGCTTTGTTCTTGGGGCTTATCGAAGAACTTCTCGCGCCTAGTAATGTAAGTCGGTAATATCGACTCGGTCACTAATTGCCCCACCCCACCACCAATTAGGCCTTCTAGGCTATCGCATGACCTCACTCTTGCAAACCTTCACCAATGTACGCCGCGAGGAGCTCTCCCGTGCGCTCGTCGCCGGGATTTTTTTCTTCTTTGTACTTAGCGCCCTGATGGTCGTGCGGCCCGCGCGAGAAGCGCTAGGCATGCAGCGTGGGATCGAAGCAATTCGCTGGCTCTTCTTTGGCACACTACTCGTCACCTTATTAGTGAACCCTATTTTTGGCTGGCTTGTGAGCCGTTTCAAACGTCAAGTATTTATTTCCACCACTTATGTTTTTTTCGCCGTCGGTCTCGTCGGGTTTTATGTATTGCTGGTCTTTAGTCCCACCCACGTCGGTCAGATAAGCGGCCAAGTTTTTTATGTCTGGTTTAGTGTCTTTAATCTATTTGCGACCATGCTGTTTTGGGCGCTGATGACCGACAGCTTCACCAAGGACCAGAGCGAACGGCTATTTGGCGCGATTTCACTTGGTGGCACACTCGGTGCCATGTTCGGGCCGTGGCTCGCTAGTCAGCTTGCCAAACCCTATGGCACCGCGACACTCCTACTCGTGGCGGCCGGTTTTCTTGTTTTGGCAACACTGTGTGCTTGGTGGATGTCGACACTGTGCAGGTCTTTTCCTTTAGGCGATAAAGATGGGGATTCGAAAGCTTCGACCAAACAAGAGGTAGAGCATCTAATCGGCGGTAATGCTTGGGCAGGTTTCGGCGCCGTACTACGTTCTCCCTTCTTGCTTGGAATCTCGGCGTACGTGTTAATTCTTGCAGTGGTCGCCACCCTACTCTACTTCACGCGGCTACAAATGGTGGCTGCGTTGGCGCTCGATACAGACACACGTACCGAAACCTTCGCCCGCATCGATTTCTATACCCAAGTGGCAACCTTTGTCTTGCAAGGTTTTTTGACCAGCCATTTGATCAAGCGTTTTGGCATTGCCTTCACCATGGCACTCCTGCCCTTGACCGTGGCCTTTGGCTTTATTGGACTAGCGGTTGTTGGCTCGCTTGCCACGCTCATTGCTGCAGAGGCCAGCTTCAAAGCGGTACAGCGGGGTATCATGCGCCCAGCACGTGAGACGCTGTTTACACATACCGCGAGAGAAGATCGCTACAAAGCTAAAGCTTTTATCGATACGTTTGTATACCGCGGCGGCGACGCACTGGGCGCACAAACGGAAGGCTTGTTAAAAGGCCTGGGCATGGGACTTGCGGGGTTGGCATGGTTTGCCATACCGCTTGCTGCGCTTTGGATGGTGCTAGGAATATGGCTGGGAACCACACCAAAAAATCGCTCACGATAAGTTTCGTTTACCGCACACATTCACAACACACCTTCACAACACAGATCATTACTATATTTTGCGCAGGAGCCACACATGATGAACCGACGTACCTTGCTACAAACCGCCCTTGCTGCCGCTGGCACCGTCGTACTTCCCAACGCGTGGGGGCAAAATCTGTCCGGTGCGGGTCAATTGATCACGCGCGTCATCCCGACAAGCGGTGAGCGCTTGCCCATTATCGGCCTAGGCAGCTCCGCCACGTTCGCGCAAGTTGCACGCACAGAAGATCACGAAGCCCTCAAAGCAGTGCTCGCCAAAATGGCCGAGCTTGGCGGCAGACTATTTGACACAGCACCGAGCTATGGCGCATCCGAAGAAGTCGCTGGAAAAATCGCGCAAGAACTAGGTATCAACAAAAAACTATTCTGGGCTACTAAATTGAATGTTGCGCCGCGCGGCGGCAAAGCGGAGGTCGAGACCGCACGCAAGCAACTCGAAGCCTCTTTCAAACGGATTGATCGTCCTGTCATTGACCTCGTCCAAGTTCACAACATGGGGGATATCGCCACCCAACTGCCAATCTTGCGCGAAGCCAAGCAACAAGGTCGCTTGCGCTATATCGGCATCACGACTACTTTTGAAAACCAATACGCTGAACTCATTGAAACCATGCGTACGCAACAAGTGGACTTCATCGGCACGAACTACGCGATTGATGATCTGTTCGCGGAAAAAACCATTTTGCCTCTTGCCAAAGAGCGCGGTATCGCCGTGCTTGTCTACGCTCCATTTGGTCGTGCCCGCCTTTGGGCGCGCGTCAAAGGACAGCAAGTACCTGAGTGGGCAAAGAAATTTGACGCAACAACCTGGGCGCAGTTCTTTCTCAAATTCGTTGCGAGCCATCCGACAGTCACCTGCATCACTCCGGCCACAAGCCGTGTCGCAAATATGGCAGACAATATCGGCGGAGGGATTGGCAAGCTGCCGGACGAAGCCATGCGCAAACGCATGATCGAACATATCAACAAGTTACCCAATGCATAGACGACATAGCGGGTCAACAAGACACATTGTGCTAAATTCTCTTCGTTAGCTTGGCGTTCCTAGGCTAGCCCCCGTTTTTGCTCTGACGCGCGAAGCCTAATGTCCTTATTCAAACGCTCTGTTGTCTCCGAAGTCACCAATCACACGAGTGTCGTACTTTCGACCCTTATTGTGATCTGGCTGAGCGTCGTCCTAGTCAAGCTCTTAGGCGAAGCTGCCGCTGGGCGGATTGGTGCAGACGTTGTGATAGGACTCGCGGCCCTTACAACTATTGCCGCTTTACCCATTATCTTGGCAGTTTCGCTTTTTATTGGCGTCCTCACCACGGTGACGCGTAACTACCGCGAATCTGAAATGGTGGTTTGGTTCTCGAGCGGCTTGTCTCTGCTTAATTGGATCAACCCCATATTACGAGTTGCGATACCCGTTGCTTGTCTGATTGCATTTTTAACGCTATACGGCACGCCATGGGCGAACCGTCAGATTGGCGAATACCGCGCCCGCTTCGAGCTACGGTCAGACTTATCCAAAGTGACTCCAGGTCAGTTCCTAGAGACAGAGAAAGGATCGCGTGTATTTTTTGTCGAAGGCCCTACAACACCCGACGGTCCGTTGGGGCAAGTATTCATGCGACTAATCGATCCCGACTGGTTTAGTTTAATTACCTCAAGCTCAGCAGATACCGTCCTGGAAGCGAATGGCGACAAGTTTCTAGTCTTAGGGGAGGGTCATCGCTACGACTTTAAGCTTGGGACCGCTGAGATACGACTCGCAGAATT
>CANFEI010000171.1 GCA_947445495.1 Alcaligenaceae bacterium | reverse complement strand
TTGGCGATATCAGAGGCGAGGGTCAACAAGATATAGATCACCGACAGCAACAGCACGATGACTTGGGTAACGGGAAAATCTTTATGTGTGATGCTCTGGTAGGCAAGATAGCCTAAACCGTCCAGTGCAAAAATTGTTTCGATCACAATTGAACCGCCCAGCAGAAAGCCTAGTTGCACCGCGGCCAGGGCCACTACGGGCACGATTGCGTTACGTAAAGCATGTTTAAACACGACAGTGCGAATCGGTAAACCTTTTGCGCGAGCAGTACGAATATAGTCCGCCTCAAGTACTTCAATCATGCCTGCACGTATCAGACGCATGAAAGCCGGCGCAGCGTAATAGCCCAGCGTGATTGCAGGCATCACAAAATGCTGCCATGTGTCACTCCCTGAGACGGGCAGCATACGCCAAGAAATCGAAAACAGCATAATCAGAATCAAGGCAAAAAAGAAGTTGGGCATTGCTTGGCCAACGACTGCCACGGCAAGACACAAGCGATCGATCCAACTGTTTTTGTAGATCGCGGCAAGAACACCTAACGGAACCGAGATCAGCAAGGCGAACGCAAGCGCGTACAACGCAAGCAACATGGTTGTCACGAGTTTGCTGAAAATCAAGGGACCCACATCTGTTTTGAAATAGATCGAGGTGCCCAGATCACCACTGACGATTTTTAGTACCCAATTCCCGAACTGCACGATGATCGGCTGATCGAAGCCGTAGGTTTTACGTACCATGTCAATATCGGCTTGGCGTGCGCCTTCGCCTGCGATCGCCAAAGCGGGATCGCCAGAAAGATAGAGCAACATATACGCAATGATCGAAACCGTCATCGCGACTAGGACGGCGAGTCCTAGTCGTTTAGAGATGTATCCCAGCATGGGGTGCTACCTGTGTTGCGTACGAACTGAACGCGTTATTTCCAGCTCATTTCCCAAAAACGCACGAGCTCGTCGTGGTAGGGCTTGAATTTCACGTCTTTGCTAGCGACGTAATACACAGGCAAGGACCAGAGCGGAACTGCATAGGCTTGATCAGCAATGATACTCAACGCCTTTTTGTAATAGGTTTGGCGATCTTTCAGTGCGACAGCGTTATCGCCTTTATTCAGGAGTTCAATGACCTCTGGGTTGCGGCTAACGTCATCGCTACCCCCACCGAAATACACGGGGGTCGAGGCAGATAAGTCGTTGACCAGGTTCGAACCCCATGTCTGGTGGGTCAGGGCTGTTTTGTTTGAGCGGGCTAGGTCGCGCATTGCTGCGTACTGCATGAAGCTGAGCTTGGCTTTAATGCCAACAGCTTGAAGGTAGTTGATCATCGCCTCAGTTTGTTGACGTTCACGGTAGGCCATGATGTCAACCGAAAAGCCGTTGGGAAAGCCAGCCTCAGCGAGTAGCTTTTTAGCCAGCGCGGGATCATAGTTGTATGCCGTGACGCCTTCGCTCGTGCAACCAACTTGCGAGGGTGTGCAAATCGAGTTGAGGATTTCGCCGCCACCCACGATATTTTTCAGGATGGCTTGACGATCGATCGCGTGTGCGATGGCCTTGCGTACGCGGATGTCTTTGAGTTCTGGTGCGGGTGTGCCATCACGCGTATTCATTTGCAAAAAGACGATACGCATGGTGTTGCCGCTTTCAACTTGAAGATGCGGAACCCCTTTGAGCTTTTCAGCCTGGTCTTTTGGCACGTGCATGATGAAGTCTTCACCGCCCGACATCACTTCGGCCATCTGTGTTTGGCGGTCAGGAATAAAGCGGATACGAACTTTGCCGATTGTTGGCTGTGTTTTTGGGGACTCTTTGAAGTAGTCTTTGTTGCGTTCCAGTGTGACTGACTTGCCAGGGATGTGTTCGATGATCTTATAGGGACCCGAGCCGACAGGCTTCAAGTTCATCCCAGCAGGACCCACTTCTTTGTAGTATTTCGCTGGGTGAATGGCGATTGTGGTGGCAAGGTAGTCAATCGCCGCAGGGAATGGCTCTTTGCTGATGATGCGGACTTTAAATTTGTCGAGTTTTTCGACACGCTGAATCCAGCGAACGTTCTGTTGGGTCGTTGCTTTATTGGCAGGGTCCGATACATAGTTAAGTGTAAAGACAACTGAGTCCGCATCAAATTCTTCACCGTTGTGGAATTTGATCCCTTGGCGCAATTCAAACTCAATTGTCTTGTCGTCGATTTGCTTCCAGCTTTTCGCAAGCTGGCCTTTGTATTCGTTGGTGTTCGGATCGCGGTACACCAGCGTATCCCAAACGTTGGCGGCGATGATCACGCCGATACGAACGTTATTGAAGTAGGGATCGATGTTTTCCGGTGTTTGGTCATACGCCATACCCAGCATGCCGGTTTTCTTGCCAGCCAGAACGGGTTGTGCCAGTGCCATACATAATCCTAGTGCGCAGGCGACGAGGCTTGCTCGCAGGGGTTTCTTGGCCAAAGGTATGCTGCGGGCGGTGTTTGTGGTGGTCATAGCGTTCCTCGATCTGGATTTATTGCAAATAAAGATTCATTTAACCGTCAATTGCTTATTGAGGCAACTGTATACCTTAAGTAAGTGCTGTGCCAAATTTCTCTGATTGGGTTATCTTTGCTCCCTACACGCGCTAGATCCTACTGAAAATCATCATCCTCATCACAAGGCGTTATATGCAGAACTCAGCACTTGACCAGGCAGTGCAGTTTGCGATTGCTCATGAAAGCACCTGGGACCGGGATTGCACGAGCAACAATTGGGGTGTACACCATGGCGATCCGAAGCCCTACAACAAGTTGTATGGCCCTGTGCAATCGCGTGGCCCAAATTCTGGAACGATTTTGTTGCGCGGGAAAACCCTGACGTCCTGGGGTGAGCCTAAGCGTGCGGACGTGACCTTCAGCGTTGCGAAGACTTGTCTGGCGTTGTTGGCAGGCGTTGCTGTCGACCGCGGCTTGATCACCGACGTGAATGAGCCGATCGGTAAAAAAATAAAAGGGATTGGTTTTGACACAGGCAACAACGCGCTCGTGACCTGGGCACAGATGTTGCAACAGACTAGCGAGTGGGAGGGCACCTTGTTTGGTTTGCCAGACCAAGTTGATCGCTACCGTGCCGTCACGTTCGCGAAAGCGCCCGATGGTGTGAAGGGCGATGCGCGTCCACTGCAAAGGGCAGGCACTTACTGGGAATATAACGACGTCCGTATCAATCAATTGTCTTTAGCACTCTTACATCTGTTCCAGCGTCCTTTGCCTGAGGTGTTTCGTGAGGCCATCATGCGCCCCGTGGGCGCCAGTGAAGACTGGAAGTGGGTTGGTTACGACAACGCCTGGGTTGAGATCGCGGGTAAGCGTGTGCAGTCCGTGCCAGGCGGTACGCACTGGGGCGGCGGCATGTCGGTCAGCGCTGAGGATCAAGCCCTCGTGGGCCAGATGATGTTGGACAACGGAATGGCTCGGGGCAAACGCGTTCTGTCAGAGGACTGGATTAAACGGATGCAGGTCCCCTGCGCGCTCGCGCCTTTTTATGGCTACTTGGTGTGGCTCAACGGCGATCAGAAAGTGTTTCCAAGTGTGCCTGCGTCCAGCTATTTTGCCGTGGGTGCGGGGAGCTCGTTTACGTGGGTTGAGCCAGAACTCAACATGGTGGTCATCATTCGTTGGTTGAATTCAGCACACGCCGATGCAGTGTTCGGTAAAATATATCAAGCCGTTAAAGCCTTGGCCTAGATCAATGCAACTAAGGAACTCCATGCACAACATTGCACGCTCAGCTGCCTCTGCAGCGTTGGCCCTCTTTCTGGCGACCGGGACGTTGCTCGCCACCACGACTCTCGTCGCTCCAGCGTTTGCTCAGGCAGCGCCGCAGTCTGCCAACTTGACGCAACCTCAGCTAGAGGCCCTTGTTTCAACGATCGCGCTCTATCCAGATTCTTTGCTCTCGCAAATGCTCATGGCGGCGACTTATCCGCTTGAGGTGGCCGAGGCAGCGAATTGGTCGCGTAGCCACCAGCATCTGTCCGGTACTGCTCTACAGGATGCGCTCAAGCCCGAGACCTGGGATAACAGTGTGAAATCCTTGATTACGTTCCCTGATGCACTGAACTTAATGGGTAACTAGTTGGACTGGACGC
>CANFEI010000170.1 GCA_947445495.1 Alcaligenaceae bacterium | reverse complement strand
GGCCGCCCTCACCGTATCCAGAAATATCGCAGACAATCAAGCGAGGAAATTTTTTATGCAACGCCTCAAACGACAACCCCATGCGTGCGACTGCGCCAGGAGCGAGGTTTTGCACGAGCACATCTGCCTGTCCGAGCAGCTCCTCGAGGATAGGACCTGCTTGCACATGCTTCAAATCTAGCGTTAGACTCTCTTTCGAGCGGTTGGTCCAGACAAAGTGTGAAGCCATCCCATGCGTGCGCTCGTCGTACTTGCGCGCAAAGTCTCCGACGCCAGGGCGCTCAACTTTGATCACCCGCGCGCCCATATCGGCAAGCTGTCGCGTACAAAAAGGTGCTGCGATGGCGTGCTCAAGACTCACGACCGTGACGCCATCTAAAGGGCGCGGTTTTACATTCTTCATGCTTCAAACCTCAACTCAGCCTGATGCGCCAAGGTGGCGTCTTGCTCGGCCCATAACTTCGCTTCGCCTGGTGCAGTCACAGAACCTGCGACAGAGAAACCTTTAGGCGCGATCAGCGGACGCAAGCCCCGGTAGGAAAGGTGTTTTAACGCTGCGTTTGGATGCGCATGCTCGAAAGCACGACACATCATGGTCGCGATCAGTGGCCCATGAATCACCAGACCAGGATACCCCTCGGTCTGCGTGACATAAGGATGGTCATAATGAATCCGATGACTATTGAATGTCACTGCCGAATACCGAAACAGCAGCACTGGGCTGGGGTCGACCAACTCGCTCCACTGCGATGCCGGGGCGGGCTCTGTGCCCTGCAACTTTGGCGGACTCGGTTCACGGTACACAATATCTTGCTCTTCGCTCACCAAGAGCTTTCCACGTTGCTCAATGTCATGTTTAACCGTGACAAACAACAAGGAGCCCGTACGTCCTTTTTTTTCCTGAATCGCCGTGACAGTCGAGGTCTTGTGCGCCTCAATGCCGACTTCGAGCGAACCATTGAAGCTGACTCGGCCACCTGCCCACATACGATTTCGATTATCGGCAGGCGGTAAGAAACTTCCGCGCGCGGGGTGGCCATCGAGTCCGGTTTGCGCAATCGGCACCGTTTCCAAGAAGAAGGCCCAATGCCACAGCGGCGGTATCTTCATGCCAACCTCAGGGATAGGATCCCCTAACGTCACAGCAACGCGCGCCGCATGCCCAGGATCCATCCGATCGACTACCGTTTGCTGCTTACCCAGCCATGCACTTAGCTCAGTACTAGACATACATCATCCTTAATCTTTACACCGTTAAGTCTTGCAAACGCTGCAAGTGATAATTGGTATCACCCAGCAGTAAATCAACGTAGGTCAAGCGCTTAAAAAAATCACCCACTTCCATCTCATCAGTCACGCCCATCCCGCCATGCAACTGCACCGCCGACTCACCTACAAATCGTGCAGCCGCGGCGACCTCGATCTTTGCCATCGACACCAAACGCGCACGCTTAGCGGGCTCTTGTTCTGCTAAGCCGATGGTTGCGGCATACGTCATCGACAGTCCCATCTCGGATTGAATCAACATATCGCCCAAGCGATGCTGCAACACTTGAAACGCGGCAAGGGGCTGACCAAACTGCTTTCTGGTTTTTAAATATTGAATCGTACTGTCGGTCAAGGCAGCCATCGCACCACAGGCTTGGGCGCAAAGCGCCGTGATACCAAAGTCAATTGCCAGCGCAAGTAACGCTTGCGCCTGCTCACCCTTGGCAATCAGTTGGTCTTTGCCAACAGAGACGCGATCAAAGCGCAAGGTCGCCGCACGTCCTCCATCAAAAGTCGGGAAATCTTCAACAGACAAGCCCGTTGCGCCCTGTTCAACCATCAACAAAGCGGGCTCGCCCTCTAGCAAGGCCGACACAATCACACCATTCGCTGCGGCACCGTGCCAAACTAAAATCTTTTGTCCATCCAAGGCATAACCATCAGCCATCGCTGTGGCACGTGTACAAAGCGGACGTTGCGCATCACGCTCGCCCTGCTCCTGCCAAGCAATCGCAAGCACCGCGTCACCCTCAGCGTGCGCGGATAGCCAACGCTTTTTGAGCGCCTCGTTCTTGCAGTGGCCTAATAGCGTCACTGCCATGACTGCACTCGAAATCGTTGGCTCACTGACCAAGCCACGACCTAACTCTTGATGCACGGCCAGCATGGTGGCTGGCGTCTCCCCAAAGCCACCAAACTCCTCTGGAACCATCAGACCACCGACCCCCAGTTCGACGAGACTGCCCCAGGCGCCTGCGTCCAGCCCGCCAAGGCGCGCGCGGCGTTTCGGGCGCGTCCACGCATCGGCGACAAGCCTTCTTAGGCTGTCGGTCAACATGCGCTGTTCTTCTGAATATGAAAAATCCATGATGTGTCCTAAACCCCGATAATCTGTTTAGCGATGATGCCTTTTTGAACCTCATTGGTTCCACCATAAATCGCTGTCTTGCGCATATCAAAATAGGCAGCGGCTGCCGCAGCCGCATACTCTGGGCCGGGGCCATGAAATGCAGACTCCGCAAGCATCCATTCAGGGTCATAGGGCCAGGACTCTGCACCCGCCACTTGCATCTGCAAGGTTGCAAGTTCCATTTGCAGCTCAGAACCACGGATTTTTAGTATGGAGGCCTTGGGGCCAGGCTCTGTTGCTTCGTCAGCCGCTACGCGCAACACCATCATCTCAAGCGCCAGCACCTGCGCTTCAACGCGATTGATGCTGTCACGCACCCGGGGATTCAGGCTCACCGACTCACCGCTGGCCATCATGCGTTCAGCCAAAGACTTCAAAATCGCGAGCTCACGGTGACAATGTCCAATTCCGGCAATGCCGCTGCGCTCATGTCCCAGCAAATACTTCGCATAGGTCCAACCTGCATTTTCTTCGCCGATTAAATTCTCAAACGGTGCCTCAACGTTCTCTAGCCACACCTCGTTGACTTCAGCACTACCATCTAACGTTTTGATCGGGCGCACCTCAACACCTGGTTGCTTCATATCGATCAAAATCATCGAGATCCCGCGCTGCGCCTTGGCCGTCGCGTCCGTACGCGCCAAACAGAACATCCAATCTGCATGATGCGCAAGTGTCGTCCATGTCTTCTGACCATTAATAATGTAGCGGTCGCCCACTCGCTCAGCGCGCGTATTCAAGGAGGCCAGATCCGATCCCGAACCAGGCTCTGAATAACCCTGACACCACCAATCTTCAACCGTAATAATGCGCGAGAGGAATCGATCTTTTTGCGCTTGCGATCCATACTTCATGAGCACCGGACCGATCATCCCTAACCCAAAAGGCAATAACCGTGGGGCTCCCGCCTTGAAACATTCAATTTCAAAAATTAAGCGCTGCAGGGGATTCCAACCGGTACCACCGTATTCGATCGGCCAACTGGGTGCACCCCATCCTTGCGCCGCCAACAGTCTATGCCACGTCACATAGTCTTCGCGTTTAAGACGATGATGCGCAAACGTCTTCGCCCGCAAATTTGCGGGCAGCTTTGCCTCGACGAAAGCACGTACCTCTTCTCGGAAGGCGCGCTCTTCTGGGGTCCACGTCAGATTCATAAGTATTCTCCTGTGCGCACAATCTTAACGCCAGGTCCCGCCCCCTGGCTTCTTGCATTTTGGAACCCAGCGTTCAGGAAGTAAAAATCCTCAACAGGCCATACAATCCAACAAAATACCGAAAACACCCCTTCCAAGGAGACTACCCATGAAAACCCTAATCCGAGCTAGCCTTATTAGCCTCTGCGCGCTTGCGCTCGCCCCGACTGCGCAAGCCGCTTGGCCAGACAAACCCATCCGCCTGATTGTTCCCGCAGCACCTGGTGGAACAACGGACATCACCGCCCGTCTGCTCAGCGAGAAGCTGGGTGCCGAATTAGGCACTACCGTCGTCGTTGAAAACCGCGCAGGCGCAGCAGGCATTATCGGCACCCAAGCCTTATTGCAGTCAGCGCCCGATGGCTACACCATCGGTTTTGGCAATATCGGTCCGAACGGCATCAATTACAGTCTGTACAAAAAACTTCCTTACAAGCACACGGACTTCAGCCCCATCACACTAGTCATCTCGGTGCCTAACGTACTCGTGGTCAACAGCAAATCACCCTACAAAACGGTGAAGG
>CANFEI010000169.1 GCA_947445495.1 Alcaligenaceae bacterium | reverse complement strand
CTCAACACTCACCACATATTGCTATCCGTGGAGCCCGTATTTTTTGTAACTTATTGCAACAGCCTGCTCACTTCAACGCGGCGTCTACGACTTCAATCCAATGACGCACAGGCGTGTCGGTTCCACTTTGTAAGTGACCGATACAGCCGATATTTGATGACAACATGACATCGGGCTGCGCTGCATTCAAATGCCCAAGCTTACGATCACGTAGTGAGGTCGAGATCTCTGGTTGCAAGACTGAATACGCGCCGGCTGAACCACAGCACAAATGACTTTCAGTAAAGGGTTGCAACGACATCCCTAACTGCGTCAAGAGCTGTTCACTTGCGGGACGCAAGCCTTGCCAATGCTGCAAGGTGCACGGGGGATGAAATACGGGTCGTTTCGGTAACTTATCTGCATCGATATGCTTACTCAGTTGCTCGACGTGCGGCCCAACGATCTGGGCGACGTCACGCACGAGAGCAACGACCTTTGCTGCTTTGGGCGCATAGACGGGGTCGTCACGCAGGTGGTGCGCGTATTCCGCCACCATTGCGCCACAACCTGATGCGTTCATGACGATGGCTTCAATCTTGCCGGACTCGACATACGGTAACCAGGCATCAATGTTTGCGCGCATCTGGCCGCGTGCCGTGTCTTGATCATCCAGATGAAAATTCAACGCACCACAACAGCCTGCACCTGCGACAACTTGCGTGCCAATGCCTAAGCGGTCCAATACTCTGATGGTGGCCGCATCGATCGTGGGCATCATCGTGGGTTGCACGCAACCGGCTAACAACAACACTTGCTTGGCGTGCGCTTGGGTGTGCGGCACTGCCCCAGCAGGACGTGCTTCGACGATCTTGCGTTGCAAACTTTGCGGCAAGAACCCACGCAATGATTGACCTAGCTTATACGTCGGCGCAAACAGTGGCGACACCAAGCCCTTCCGAAGCAAGGTGCGTTGTAAGCGCTGCATAAACGGACGCTCGACTTTTTCTTCGACGATTTGTCGACCGATATCTACGAGATGTCCATACTGCACACCTGAGGGGCACGTCGTCTCGCAGTTGCGGCAGGTTAAGCAACGGTCAAGGTGCTGTTGGGTCGCCTGTGTAGGCTCCTTGCCTTCCAGTACTTCTTTAATCAAATAAATGCGACCGCGCGGGCTATCGAGCTCATCACCCAACACTTGATAGGTTGGACAGGTCGCGTTGCAAAAGCCACAGTGCACACAGCTGCGCAAAATGTCGTCCGCTTCCTGACCTAGTTTAGAGTCACGTGCCCATTCGGCAAGATTTGTCTGCATGGTGCTTAAGCCTCAGGGATCAAACGACCAGGGTTAAACAAACCCTGGGGATCAAATTCTTGTTTTAGTCGCCGGGTAATCACAGCCAAACCCTGCGCGACCGGATGAAATACACCCGCTTGCGGCTGCGCACTCGACGACCGCGCACGGAATCGCGTCGCGTGTCCACCAGCACGTACTGCCGCCTCTCGCACCACCGCGGCATCTAACGAGGCGGCAATCCAGCGCTGACCACCACCCCACTCTATCAGTGTCGGACCCAAACCAAGCGGAGCAGTTCCAGGCGCGACAGCAACGCGCCAGAGTATCTCTGTATTGAAAAACGGCAATTGCTGCTCGCGCAGCGCGCCCCAGTAGGATTGTGCTTGCTCTTGGTCGAGCGCCACACCGCCAAGCTTTTGACGCGCCGAGCGCAGCGCCGCTGCAGCACCGGCTAGACGGACACGAAGGCGTCCCGTCGAGCCCTGCGACTCCCACGCAGTGGCAGACACGGATAAGGGATATGCACGCCAGCTGTGGCAGCGCTTGAGTGACTCAGCCTCGTCAAGCTCCCACTCGAGCGTAGAGGTCTCAAACGGCTTAGGTGCCACTTTAAGTGAGACCTGCGTGAGCGCTCCAAAAGAACCCATCGCACCGGCCAACAAGCGCGAGACGTCATAGCCCGCGACGTTCTTCATGACCTCACCGCCGAATTTGAGGATTCGTCCTTGGGCATCGAGCAAATGTGCGCCCAAGACAAAGTCTTTTAACGGACCTGCTACCAGTCGCCCTGGGCCGGACAGGCCCGCAGACACACAGCCACCAACCGTTGCGCCGGAACCAAAGCCGGGGGGCTCGAACGCAAGCATCTGTCCGGAGGCATCCAGTGCGTCGATGACCTCTTGTAATGGAGTCCCGGCAAGTGCCGTCACGACCAGCTCAGACGGTTGATAGTTCACGATACCTTTTAGGCATCGCATATCCATCATGACTGAAGCGACGCCGTTCGGAACGAACGGGTTGCCATAGAAGGCCTTTGTATCACCACCCCGGATCAAAATGGGTCGATTATCGGCAGCAGCGCTACGAACTTGTTCGCTTAAATCTGCCAAAATTTCTGCCGACATCGCTCAGAACCTCGGCAGATCTGAAAACGGCAACGCTCCACCGTGCACATGCATTTTGCCGTACTCGGCACAGCGCACCAGCGTAGGAATGACCTTTTCGGGATTCAATAAGCATTCGGGATCAAAGCCGCGTTTAACGGCCATGAAGGAATCTAACTCGTCGCGTGTGAACTGCACGCACATTTGATTAATTTTCTCTATCCCCACACCGTGCTCGCCGGTGATCGTGCCACCGACCTCAACACAGAGTTCCAGAATTTCTGCGCCAAAGTCTTCCGCACGGCGCACTTCATCCGCGAGGTTTGAATCAAACAGAATCAAGGGATGGAGGTTTCCGTCCCCCGCATGGAAAACGTTGGCACACCGCATGGAATATTTAATTTCCATTTGCTGAATCGCCTTGAGTACATGCCCGAGGCGTCTACGGGGAATCGTGCCATCCATGCAATAGTAGTCGGGCGATACGCGCCCCGCTGCGGGAAAAGCGTTTTTACGCCCCGCCCAGAACAACAAGCGCTCGTTCTCTGATTGCGATACCTGTAGACGCACCGCACCGGCCTGCTGGAAGACTTTTTCCATACGTTCGATTTCTTCGGCGACTTCTTCGATCGTGCCATCGGACTCGCACAATAAAATCGCCTCGGCTTCGGTGTCGTAGCCAGCACGCACAAAGGGTTCAACCATTTGTGTTGCTTGCTTATCCATCATTTCAAGGCCAGCCGGAATAATGCCCGCACCAATCACTTTGCCGACGGCATCACTGGCTTTTTCGACATCATCGAAACTCGCCATGATCACGCGTGCTAACGCGGGCTTGGGTGTCAAGCGCAAGGTGACTTCGGTCACCACACCCAACATTCCCTCGGAGCCGACAAAGACCGACAACAAATCAAGCCCAGGCGCATCAGGTGCCAACGATCCAAGCTCGATGACCTCGCCATCGATCGTAATGACGCGGACCTTTAAAACGTTATGAACAGTCAGACCGTACTTCAAACAATGCACACCACCAGAATTCTCGGCGACATTGCCACCAATCGTACAGGCGATCTGACTGGAGGGATCAGGCGCGTAATACAACCCAAAGGGCGCCACCGCCTCAGAAACAGCCAAGTTACGCACGCCTGGTTCGACCACCGCAATCGCGGCTTCGCGATCAACATGCTTAATGCGATTGAACTTGGCTAAGCCAAGCAAAACACCTTGCGCATGCGGCATGGCGCCGCCTGACAGACCTGTACCGGCGCCACGCGCAACGACGGGAACACGTAATTTTTTACACGTCTTTAATACCGCCTGGACCTGCGCCTCGGACTCTGGCAACACCACCGCCATCGGCACAGATCTGTAAAGCGACAAACCATCGCATTCATAAGGCCGCGTCTCTTCTTCGCGACTCAGGATGCAATGCGGCGGCAACACGGCTCGCAACGCAAGCAAGACTTGTTCGCGCGATGCAGTTGCAGCGTAGCTTAAAACAGGTTCAGTGATGGCGTTCATTTCTATAGCCTAGGGCCGCGCATCCAGGATTTTGCCTGGATTCAAAATATTGTTCGGATCAAACGCTTTTTTCAGGGAACGCATTAAATCCAGTACGTCCTCACCATGTTCGTGCGCCATAAACTGCTTTTTGTGCAAGCCAATGCCATGTTCACCGGTGCATGTGCCATCGGCATCAATGGCCTGTGTAACGAGCCGATGATTCAAACGCTCAGACTCTTCCCATTCTTGTTGAT
>CANFEI010000168.1 GCA_947445495.1 Alcaligenaceae bacterium | reverse complement strand
TTAATCTCTAATTTTTGGTAAATAGTGAAGCGTTCCACGTAAATTCGGCCAGTGTGAATGACGCGGTATAGGACAAAATTTTATAGAGTTACTGGCGTATGTCGATTGGATCGTTTTGTCCTATCAGCCGTTGCATTTTGTCCCAATTTAGGGTGGCATTAAAGAAAAATTGGGCGCGATTATTTACCAAAAAGGTAATAAAAGTTATGCTTTGTATGTATGTTAAATCGTTTTGATAAATACTTATTTATGGGAAAGTTGAAATGAAAAAAATATTGATTGCGTTTTGGCTCACCTGTTTGTCAGCCCCAACGATTGCCCAAGATAGCAAGGTAAAAATTCTTGACTGGAAATGCGGCAACGAAATTAACGGAATCGCTCAGAACATAACATCGAAAGATCTAAAGTATGTTTCGATTACGATCCCTTTGTATAAAGCTGATGTAAAAATTGGCGATGCGAGAGCGAACGTATCTGGGATCGATGCGGGCGGGAAATGGGCATTCAAAGCCTTGGTCATCGACAAAAACTTTGATAAGTGCGGCGCACCTAAAATTACCGCACGTTAGATTTTTTACCCTCGTGGGTTTTGCTAACCCTCGACCGGCACCAAGTGCGCCAGCCCATCCAACACGGGGTTGGCAAGCACTTCAATCTGAAGGTGCCTGAGTAGTCTCCGCAGTTCTTGCTCGACTTCAGGCCAGCCGCCGCCACTCACGCACAATACAGGCGCAACACCAAAGCGCTCTTGTGTAATCAGGCATTGACGGTGTACCGCACCCGCCTGTGCAGCGACGACACCGGTTGAAATCGCTTGCAAAGTTTGTCGCGGATAGTCGGTGCCCGCGCCGGAGGCGAGTGGCAGGTTGGCTGTGCCCTGCGCGAGAGACTGGCGCATCAGTGCTGGGCCCGGCAGGATGAGGCCGCCTTCAAAATGATTGCTTGGATTGAGGGTGTCAATTGTTGTGGCCGTGCCAAACGTCGCAAGCACGAGCGGTGGGTGCGCGGTCTTAAAGCGCGCGGCAAGACCCAGCATTGAAACCCAGCGATCGGCGCCAAGCCGCTCGGGTTGTGCATACCCATTGGTGACACCTGCCTGCGAAACAGACGGTGTGATCCATTGCAGTGAACAGTGGAGCTCTTGCAGCGTTTGCTGAAGATGCTCTGCGATGAGGTTCCCGGCAACATTCACACCTAACGCAGCAGTGGGTTGCACGGGAAGCGAGGCGAGCCATTTGCGCAGGCGCTCGCGCAGATCAGCGAGCGGATTCAGTGTGATCGCATGGGCCGCAGCCTCGCGCCCAAGTCCTGGGTGCTGCCAGCCAAGCTTGATACGGGTATTGCCAACATCCATCAAAATAATCATGCGTCTCTCGCAGAGCTAGCGTGCGGTGTAGCGTGGGATCGAATCGATACATCGCCCACCAAAATTGGCAAGAGACCAGACGCGGTCTCGATTTGTAAGCGGCCGATTGAATCGGTGCCGCGGGCAATGCCAGTGTGCAACAGTTTCCCCTGATCGATCACCTCAACCTGTTCGCCAAGTAGGCCGTCGACTTCTTGGTAGCGGGGTGCAAAGCCAGCATACCCTGTTGCGGCATAGTCGTGGAGGGTGCGCTGCCAAGCCCGTGCGAGTGCCGCAACAAGTGGGACGGGATCGATCGCTTGTTCCAACAAAATGTGTGACAAATCAGCCACAGGACGCTGGAGCTCGGCGGACAACCTGGAGGCGCCCGACAGGTTCAGCCCCATGCCGATCACTAAAATAGGTTGCTGGGCCTTGGTCGACGGAGCAGTCTCGACAAGAATGCCGGCAAGCTTGGCGCCTTTCCACTGCAGGTCGTTCGGCCATTTCAGGGTTAACTGATCTGCAGCGTGCGTACCAATGAGCGGTACGAGCAAGTTGCGTACGGTCAGGCAGCTGGCGATGCCAAGAGCCGGCGTGATGCCGGGTAGTTCACCCGAAGCAATTTTTGGCGTAAATCCACAGGAAAACATCAAGCACTCGCCGGCCGCGTTATGCCAAGGGCGCGCAGCTCGGCCTTTGCCCGCCGTTTGCAGGTGGGCGCCGAGCAAGCGTGGCCAAGGCGTGGTGGCAGCGGGTGAGCCGAACACGTGGGCGCCAGGCGAAGCCGTGCTTGCCCTCGCCCTCGCTAAATCTCCCAGATCCTTATTGGTGGACCCGGTGCTTTTTACCCAATCCACTGTGTCAAATTCTGGCAGCAAGGTGCCCAGCCTCTCGCGAAACGTGTTGGGCGAAAGAAACGGAATCGAAGGGGTAGAGTCGACGGTCATTACCCGATTTTACGGCGTGGATTATGATGAGGCTAATTTATGGATTCCCCATCTTTTGCATGACGCTTAGTTCGACATCTTCGCAGCCAGATAACCCGATCGTCTTAGACGACCGGGTCTGCCGTCTGAGCGGCGACTGGAATGCGCAAGCGCTCGCCGTGTCGGGTGAGGTTTATAGGCGTGTGGCGCAACTCGCGCGCGCACGGCCCGCGGCGAGCTGGGATCTGACCGGCATCGCAAAATTCGACGCGGTAGGTGCCCAATTGCTTTGGAAGCGTTGGGGCGCTGTGCTGCCCCAAGGGATCGCGCTGACAGATAGCCAGCGTGCCTTGTTTGATGTGCTGGCGGAATACCCGGTTGAGCAGGCACCGGCAGCGCCCGCACCACAGTTGTTTGATTGGGTGCGCAGGATTGGACATGGGGTGTTTGTTGGGCTTGAGCACGGCCTCGGGTTGCTACGAATGCTCGGCGCGTTGTTTTGGGATCTTGGTCGTCTGCTCATGCGTCCTTCGCGCGGACCCTGGCGGGAAATCTCAGCACAGGTTTATCGCGTGGGCGCACAGGCGCTGGGCATCACCGCCTTGGTCGGATTTTTGATCGGTATGGTCTTGTCGTATCTTTCGGCACAGCAGCTCGCGGTGTTTGGTGCCGGGCAGTTCATCGTCAAGCTCTTGGGGGTGGCAACCGTAAGGGAACTCGGGCCGATTTTGGCTGCGATTCTGGTGGCGGGGCGCTCGGGCTCATCGATTACCGCGCAGATTGGCGCGATGCGCGTCACGCAAGAGCTTGATGCGATGGAGGTGATGGGGATTTCGCACGGACAGCGGTTGATTTTGCCGCGTGTGATTGCGTTGGCAATTGCCATGCCGCTTCTGGTGCTGTGGACAGACGCCATTGCGTTGATCGGTGGGATGGTCGTGGCGAAGCTCGAGCTAGACCTAACGATGCAGTGGTTCTTCGGTCAGTTGCCAGATGCGATCGGCATCAAAAACTACTGGATCAGTATTGTCAAGGGCACTACCTTCGGGGCCTGGATTGCCTTGGTGGCGTGCCACTTTGGCTTTCGCATTAAACCAAATACCGAGAGTTTGGGGCGAGGTACGACGGCCTCGGTGGTGACAGCGATTACGGGAGTGATTCTGATAGACGCCTTATACGCAATGCTCTTTGACGAGATGGGTATATGACCGCTGCTCCTATCATCTCGGTTCAGCATCTCACCACGGCGTTTGGTACACACGTCGTGCATCAGGATTTGAATTTGGATATCTACCCCAAAGAGATTCTCGCCTTAGTCGGTGGCTCGGGCGCGGGCAAGACAACCTTATTACGACAGATTTTGGGGCTGGATGATCCGCAAGGCGGTGTTGTAAAAGTTTTTGGCCGACCGGTGCGCGATTACACCGGCCAAGACCGTATCGCGCTGACCCATCGTTGGGGCATGTTGTTTCAAGCGGGCGCACTCTTTTCTGCGCTGCCCGTCTTCGATAATATTGCTTTACCCTTGCGTGAATTACACCATTTGCCGGAAACCTTGATCCGCGATGTGGTGCTGATGCGCTTGAGCTGGATGGGGTTGACGGCACGCGACGCAGACTTGATGCCTTCGGACTTGTCGGGTGGCATGATTAAGCGAGTTGCCTTGGCCAGAGCGCTGGCGCTGGACCCTGAACTATTGTTTCTGGATGAGCCGACGGCAGGACTTGATCCCCAGCGTGCTGATGAATTTGTAGAGTTAATTCGTGTGCTGCATCGTGAGCTAGGGTTTACTGTCGTGATGGTGACGCACGATTTAGATACGATCGGTGCCTTGGCCTCGCGTGTCGCGGTCTTGGCGGAAAAGAAAG
>CANFEI010000167.1 GCA_947445495.1 Alcaligenaceae bacterium | reverse complement strand
TTATGCTGGAAATGTGGCGGGCAGTCGGGCTTAACGTTCAAATGCAAATGGCTGAAAACTGGACCCAGATTTTTGAAAAAGGGCCCACGCGCGGCGTACGAGGTTGGTCTAACTCCGCTCCGTTTAGCGATCCCGTTAGCTCGATGGTGAATCAGCATGGGCCGCAAGGGCAGCAGCAACGCATGGGCGAATGGAGTAACGCGGAGTTCAACACGCTTTCAAACGTCTTAGTCACTTCGGTTGATCGGAAAGAGCGACGCCAGGCCTTCGCACGTATGCTCGAAATCGCCGAGCGCGAAGACCCTGCCTATACCGTCCTGCACCGCACTGCCGTGTTTTACGCGAAACGCAAAGACATCACCTGGAAGCCATCACAGAACTTTTTAATGGACTTCCGCGCCAGTAATTTACAGTTTTCGCAATGAACGCAGGGTGTCCTCTCGACCCGCAGACACTGTTAAGCGTCCGCGGGTTGAAAATCGATTTTGCAACGGAAACCGACATACGCACCGTTGTGCACGACATCAACCTCGACATCCACAAAGGCATGTCGCTGGGGATCGTTGGAGAGTCGGGTTGCGGCAAGAGCGTCACTTGGATGGCGATTCTCGGCTTACTGGGACCGCGGGCTCACGTGTCAGGAAGCGTCCGACTCGCGGGGCAAGAGCTGCTGGGTTTGAAGGATCAAGAGTTATCCAAGGTGCGGGGCGGGAAAGTGGCGATGATTTTTCAAGATCCTGCGTCATGCCTGAATCCCGTCCACCGAATCGAAAAGCAACTAACCGAGAGCTTGGCGCTGCACCGTGCACTCTTTGGCGCCGAGGCAAGACAAGCGGCCCTCGAGTTGCTAGACCGCGTGCAAATGCCCAACGCAGCGCAGCGCCTGGGTGCTTACCCACACGAGCTCTCTGGCGGCATGAATCAGCGCGTCATGATCGCCATGGCACTCGCGGGCCAACCTGATTTATTGGTGGCGGATGAACCAACCACAGCACTGGACGCAACCGTCCAAGCCCAGATCCTTGACTTACTGAACCAATTACGCAAAGAGTCCGGTATGGCCCTCGTCCTGATTTCACATGACTTGGGTGTCATCACTGAGGCAAGTGAGCAAGTCGCCGTCATGTATGCAGGACGTATCGCTGAATACCTGCCAACTGAACGTTTGTTTGCGCATGCGCGTCACCCGTACACCAACGGACTGCTCGGTGCAATGCCCTCTCTTGAAGCTGAACATGGTGCTCTCAAGACGATTCCTGGTCAAGTTCCACAAGCCGGCACACGTTTTCAAGGTTGTAGCTTCGCACCGCGATGCGCGTTCACTCAAGCAGTTTGCCAAAGCGAAGCGCCTGCCCTTGTCTCGATCACCTCTAGCCATCGCGTCGCCTGCCATCTCGAGAGACTGCAATGAGCGCCCTACTGACTGCAACAGACGTCACGCGTGTCTACTCAGTGAAGACAAGTCAGTCATGGCTCGCCAAGCGCCGAAGCCTACGGGCCGTCGATCACATATCTCTGCAACTACGCGCGGGCCAAACCTTGGGCTTAGTGGGTGAATCCGGCTGTGGCAAATCAACACTCGCCCGTTTGCTTCTAGGCTTAATACCGACAACGAGCGGCGAAGTGACCTTCGACGGGCGTGCGGTCCGCGCGCAACGCAATGCAGACTGGCGTGCCCAGCGGCGTGACATGCAGATGGTCTATCAAGATCCACTCGCAGCCTTGGATCGACGCCTCACCCTCTATCAACAAGTGCTTGAGCCGCTTGCCATCCAAGGCATTGGTACCCGCACGGAACAACGCAGCGCCACCGAAGAAGCGCTTACCTCCGTAGGAATTGGCGCCGATCTTTTTGCGCGGTTTCCCCACGAACTCTCTGGCGGTCAGCGTCAGCGCGTCGTACTTGCAAGAGCTTTAGTGCTGCAGCCCCGGCTCTTGGTGTGTGACGAGCCCGTTTCGGCCTTGGATCTGTCTATTCAGGCACAAGTCATCAATCTACTTTCCACGCTTCAAAAAAGCCGTCATCTCGCCATGCTGTTTATTAGTCATGACTTGCGTGTCGTGCGGCACATCTGTGATGACGTCGCAGTGATGTATCTTGGGAAGATTATCGAACAAGGCCCAGCAGATAAAGTGCTGTCACAGCCGGCGCATCCCTATACCGAGGCCTTGATTTCAGCCGTCTCTCATCCTAATACCTCGCATGCACCTCGCAAGCGTATTCTGCTGAGCGGCGAGCCTCCCAATCCCATTGATGTGCCGAGTGGTTGCGCGTTCCATCCGCGCTGCCCGCTTGCCGAGGCGCAGTGTCGAACACAGACGCCACACCTAACCCGACTCGACACCGAGCACCTGGTCGCCTGTCACCTGCGCGCGCCCAGAACTGAACTGGTAGGTGCATCCGCATGTTGAACTACCTTTTCACCCGAGGTATGCGCTCGGCGCTGACTATCCTGCTCGTGGTCACCTTCACCTTCATCATTCTGCGCCTGTCCGGCGACCCAGCCATGATGATTTTATCGGCCGACGCGCCTCCAGAAGCCATCGATGCCTTTCGGAAAAGCTGGGGACTGGATGCCCCACTCTCTCACCAATATTTCGGATATCTGCGTAACATCGTCGAGGGAAACTTCGGTGTTTCGATGCGCAACGGAGCGCCAGCCATGAAGTTGGTGCTCGAGGCGATCCCAGCGACCCTCGCCATCACACTGCCGGCATTTTTACTCAAGCTACTGCTCGGCATTCCTGCCGGGATTTTTGCGGCGTTTCATCGCAACACCTGGATCGATAGACTGATCATGAGCTTGTCGGTTGCCGGGCACTCACTACCGAGCTTTGTCCTCGGAGTGTTGTTAGTTCTAATCTTTGCCGTGACACTCGGTTGGTTGCCAAGCGGTGGCTATGCCTCCTGGACACATGCCCTCCTACCCATCATCACGCTTTCAATCGGTGGGGCAGCGGTGCTAGCCCGCTACACACGCTCTGCGATGCTTGAAGTGCTCGGTCAACCCTACATCCGAGCGGCCTCAGCCAAAGGGCTGACTTGGCGCAACGTTGTACTGCGTCATGCGCTGCAAAATGCTGCCGCGCCGATTATGACAATTGCCGGGCTCATGTTCGGCGCGCTGATTGCGGGAGCCGTCGTCGTAGAAAGCGTGTTTTCTTGGCCGGGCGTTGGACGCTTGATCGTCTCTGCCGTTGCTAACCGCGATCTTGCCGTTGTGCAGGCCGCTTTACTCCTTGTCACGACCTGCATGGTCACTGCAAATTTATTTGTGGATGCCCTAAATGTGCTGATCGATCCAAAGCTCCAGTCATCGCGCTAAGGAGACAACATGCCTAAACGAATATTCTCCTCGCTCCAATATTTTGTTACACACTGCCCCTTCATCGTCTTGTGCGGTTGTGGTTGGCTCAGCGCGATGCTGCTTGTCGCCCTGTTCGCAGATAGCCTTGCGCCCTTCGCCTACACCGCACTAGACCTTTCAGCGCGACTGCAGCCACCGCTTGGCTTTGAGGGCCAGCTCAATCACCCGCTTGGAACAGACGAATTGGGACGCGACGTCTTGTCAAGACTCGTCACCTCAATCCGCATGAGTCTACTGATTGCGTTCGCAAGCACACTGATCTCTGCCACGATTGGCCTGACACTAGGATTTCTGGCGGCGCGCTTTCGAGGCTGGATCGAACAAGCAGTTCTAATTGCGATCGACTTTCAGGCATCGATTCCATTTATGTTGATCGCACTCGCGGTGCTGGCCTTCTTTGGCAACACACTCGTACTCTTTATTTGCCTAATGGGATGTCACGGCTGGGAGCGCACCGCCCGTATTACACGCAGTCTGGCGATCTCGGCCATTGAACAAGGCTATGCCAACGCAGTGCAAGCATTGGGCGCCAGTAGCTGGCGCGTGTATTTCCGCCATATTTTGCCCAATATCGCCAGCACCTTGATTGTCAGTATGACCTTGACCTTTCCTGAAGTCATCCTGCTGGAGTCCGGCCTTTCCTTTTTAGGCCTGGGCGTACAGCCTCCACTGACGAGCCTAGGCAATATGGTGGGCTACGGTCGTGAGTACCTCCAGTCGGCGCCTTGGATTTTACTGGCGCCGGCAATAATTATCGTCTTCACGACGCTATCCATTTCATTGGTCG
>CANFEI010000166.1 GCA_947445495.1 Alcaligenaceae bacterium | reverse complement strand
GACAATGCACAAGCTGCAATGCAGGGCTACCTCGATTGGGAGTTTGGCCTGGTGGAACAATTAGGGCGCGATGGCACGCACCATTTTTGGGTGCTTAAACCAGCGTAGAACCTTGCTTGCCCGCGGTTGCGCCTATTGTCTCTCTCGTTATTTTTTAAAATGTTGAACGTAGATGTTCCAGAAATAAGTCTTCGCCATGATTCACTTTAGCGTTCCAGTCTAACGCCGAGTCTTCGTTTGTGTGGTCGGTAATATATTTGAACGATGTCCAAGGCACACCATACATGTGGGCAACGACCGCGATCGCATACAGTTCCATATCGACCACATCGACCCCTTGATGATCGAGCCATGGATCCTTGCTTGTGACAAAACTGTCGCCTGTGGCACAGGTATGTTGTCCGCTCTGCGCAAAATACTCATGTGGCCGCTCACAGAAGGGGACATGGCCGCGCGGTGAAAGTGGCTCGGCAATCACGTCGCGCTGGATGACACGACGAATTTCAATTAAGCCAGATAGGTGGGGCTTGATTGACCCCACCGTCCCAAAGTTGATCACTTGCGCAGGCTTGTATTGTTCAATCGCCTTGAGCGTCGTGATGGTCGCGTTAATTTTTCCGACACCCGAATACACCACACGTAGGTTCGACGGGAGCAGAGATTGATCTAGTTCAGTTTTGAGCGCCGTAATGATGAGTGTGTTCTTTGACATGGGGCGACAGATCTCGGTGCGAAGGATGAGCGCGCAATCAAGCAGGCTTTGGCCACAGCATCATTTGCGTGCAACGAAACAATGCGATTTTTTTACCTGTGGCCGCATCGCTCACGATAGCATCCCACACTTGTGTATTGCCGCCTAGGTGTTGGGCCGTTGCAGTGCACAAGATAATTTCGCCTTCGCCACGTACCGTCCCCAGGTGGTTGCTTTTGAGTTCAATCGTTGTGAAGGAGAGCGCGCCGGGCGGTAGGTGGGCGACCGTTGCATAACCGCAGGTGGTATCCGCGAGTGCGATCACGCTAGCGGCATGCAGGTAGTTGTTTGGCGCAAAGTGCACTTTGCGCAAGACCATTCGACTTTTGAGCGTGTTCTCGGAAAGCTCAAGGGCCTCGACACCCATCAGGCCTGGCAAGTTCTCTCCACTGCGCTTATTCAATTCTTGAACCGTAATTTCTGGGCGAAGCTTAGACATGCAACGTATTCCTTTGGAGTGCGATGAGGGGTTTTGCCGTAAGATTATGCCGTAAGTCTGGCCCGAGCGAGCAAGGGCTTGCGAATCTCGCCAACTTCTAACGTTTTACTGAATCCATGACACAGTCTTCAAAGCAATCTCCTTCAACGTATGCACATTTAGCGGAGTCAGACGCTGGGCTCGTGCAAGGTTTTTCTGCGGCGCGGCTCGCGACGATCGCGGATGTGATGCAAGAGCAAGTGCAAGCGAATCATTTTCCTGGTGCAGTGACGATGGTGGCTCGCCAGGGTGAGGTCGTGCATTACGCGGCCCATGGATTTCAAGATGCGGCGAAATCTAAACGCATGTCCAAGGACAGTATTTTTAGGCTCGCTTCGATGACCAAGCCGTTGGTCACAGCGGCTGCGATGATCTTGGTCGAGCGCGGACGTATGAATATGTTCGATCCGATTGTTAAATGGCTACCTGAACTAAAAGATCTTAAGGTTGAGACAGCGCAGGGCGACGTGCCTCTTGAGCGACCGATCTGGGTGCAGGACTTGATGCGCCATACAGCTGGCTTTGTCTATGGCGGCCGTGCGGCCTCGCCACGTATTGCAAAACTGTATACGGAATTAAACATTGAGTCGCGTGAGCACGACATCAGTGCAGAGGATATGTTGCGCAATCTGGGCAAGATTCCGCTGGCGCATCAGCCAGGAACGTTCTGGGAGTACTCAATCTCCATTGATGTACTTGGGTTGCTGCTGGAGCGACTAGAGAACAAGTCGCTTGATCTGATCGTCAAAGAGCTGTTGACAGACCCGCTAGAGATGCCCGATACCACCTGGTGGGTGGCGCCCGATCAGTTTGGACGTGTTGCGCAAGCGCTGGATAGTGATCCGCTTAAAGCTGAGATGCTTAAGGGCTATCGGCAAACAGACAATCCCGTGGGCCGCACCTACTTGCGTGGAGGCGGAGGCATGCTTGGCACTGCGCAGGACTACATGCGGTTCTTGCAAATGATGCTAAACGGGGGCGTGTTTGAAGGTCGTCGCTATTTGTCACGCAAGACCGTTGAATATATGTTGTCGAATCATTCTGCCGGGATGGGCGGAAACACGCTCGCTAACACGGGACCAGGGTATGGCTTTGGCTTGGGATTTGCGGTACGCCTTGAGCAGGGCATGGGTTGGGTGCCTGGATCAATTGGTGATGCGATGTGGGCGGGTATTTGGGGAACCAGTTTTTGGATTGATCCTAGAGAGAACTTTACGGCCTTAATCATGACGCAGGGGCCCACGAGCAAGACGCATAGCCGAATGCTGTATAAGACCTTGGTCTATGGCGCGCTGATGAAATGAATGCAACGATTAACCCAGCATCGGGTCAACCGATCGCCCCTGACGTTCTGCGTACGTTTGCAGCCAGGGTCTATCGTAGCGCAGGCGTACCTGAGGTGGAGGCGCAACTCGCGGCAGACACGCTTGTGCAAGCCGATTTGTGGGGCCACCAGTCGCACGGTATGCTTCGTTTAGGCTGGTATTACGCACGCTTATGCTCGGGTGCGATGAAAGCCGTCACGCACACGACGCTAGAGGTCGATGCCGGCGCGATCGCTGTGATGGATGGGCATGATGGGGTTGGGCAAGTGGTGACGCGACGCGCGGTAGATGAAGCGGTTAAGCGCGCTCGAAACCATGGTGTTGGGGTGGTTTCGATTCGCAACTCCAATCATTTTGGTACCTGTATGTATTACACACGTATCGCAGCAGAGCAAAACTGCATCATGATGCTGATGAGCAATGCGGGGCCGAATATGGCTCCGTGGGGCGGCTTAAAAAAGAAGATCGGTACCAATCCGTGGTCGATAGCTGTACCAGGAGGTCCCTACGGTCCGGTGGTGATGGATATGGCGAACTCGGGCGTCGCGCGTGGAAAAATCTATTTGGCCAATAAGCGCCGCGAGTCCATTCCAGATCATTGGGCAGTCGATGCACAGGGCCGTCCGACCACAGACCCGCAGGAAGCCCTTGCGGGTTTTATTTTGCCAATGGCGGGTCACAAAGGTTATGTGATGGGCACCATGGTTGATTTGTTGTCGGGTGTTTTGTCTGGAAGTCAATTTCTGGATACGGTGCATGGCCCCTACGATCCGGTTAATCGCAGTGGCGCGGGCCATTTCATGATGGCCTTAAACGTTGCCGCGTTCATGCCGATCGCAGAGTTTCATCAGCGAATCGATACGTATATACGTTCGCTCAAGGACGTACCGCTCGCTGTGGGGCACAAGCAGGTTTATTATCCGGGCGAGATGGAGCGGTTGGCCGACCTCGAGAACCGGGCGAAGGGACTGATCTTGCCGCAGGACACACTTGAAGACTTGCAGCGTGTAGGGCGCGAAGCAGGCGTATCTTTTTAACTTGGAGACCAACATGAAATTCAGCATCCAGCACGCGAAGGACAAACCATTTGCACATGACGGCTTGCGTGAGTATTTTGATTACCGCGACCTAGGAATTTTTGACGCCACCGATGGCAAGGCTGTGATGCATGTCATTCGCGCAAGCAAGGGTAGTAATGCGACAGGTGAGTGGCATCGACACGAGCTGAATTTTCAATTTGTCTACGTCTTGAAGGGTTGGGCGATTTTTGAGTATGAAGGGCACGGTCAGCATAAGCTCGTTGCGGGTACCTGCGTGCATCAGCCTCCTCATATTCGTCATCGCGAAATCGAACACTCGGAAGACTTTGAAGTGCTTGAAGTCGTGCTGCCTGGCGAGTTCAAAACCATTACGATGTGATGCGTTTCGGCCTGCGTGAGGCAAAAATATTGGCGGCCATTGATCCCTGGCGTCGACGGCTACTTGGCGGTCTGGCTTGGACCGTCTGTGCAGCAGCGTTGAGTGCGCCTGCGCAAGGCCAGGGCCCAGCCCCGGCGACAGGTCCGACGAGTGTTGATCCAGATCTCTTGCTGCTGACAGACCCTAAGACTAAGCGACG
>CANFEI010000165.1 GCA_947445495.1 Alcaligenaceae bacterium | reverse complement strand
GAGTACGGCGAAGTACAGCGCAGCCGCGTGCAAGATGATTGCCGATAACAGACCTAAACGGGCGGAGCGACCAACCTGCTGGACCGGCTCGCCCGAGGCCAATGAGCGCCAAAGTACCAAAGCCAAGATGGCGTAGGCAAATGCGGCTAAAGAGTGAAATACAATAGCGTAAGACATGTGTCTAGTGTAAAGCGAAACCGCCACCATGCTTGAAAACCTTACCCAGAGCCTATCCCGTGTCGTCAAAACGATTCGAGGTGAAGCGCGCCTAACCGAAGCGAACACGCAGGAGATGCTCCGAGAGGTGAGGTTAGCGCTGCTCGAGGCTGACGTTTCGCTACCAGTAGTGAGGGATTTTGTAGCCAAGGTCAAGGAAAAAGCGCTAGGCGAGGAAGTTGTAGGCAGTCTGTCACCTGGGCAGGCGTTGGTTGGTGTGGTGCACCAAGAGCTCACAGCCTTAATGGGCGGTGACTTAGGTCTTGAGGCAAGTGAACTGTCCTTGGCGATGCAGCCCCCAGCTGTGATTTTGATGGCGGGCTTACAAGGTGCGGGTAAAACCACCACGACCGGAAAATTGGCGCGCTGGCTCGCAGCGGGTGACCATGTTCAGCACGGGCGCAAGACGGGTAAGAAAAAAGTTGCTGTTGTTAGTGCGGACGTGTACCGCCCTGCAGCGATTGAGCAATTAAAAACCGTTGCAGCCCAAGTTGGGGTGGAGTGGATTGCTTCGGATGCCTCGCAAAAGCCTGAAGATATTGCCCGAACCGCACTCGATTACGCGAAACGTCATTATTTTGATGTCTTGATTGTAGATACGGCAGGTCGTCTGGGTATTGACGAGGCGATGATGCAAGAGATCAAGGCGCTGCACAGCGTGTTGAATCCGATTGAGACCCTGTTTGTTGTCGATGCGATGCAAGGTCAAGACGCTGTGAACACGGCGCGCGCGTTTGGCGAGGCCTTGCCTCTCACGGGCGTTGTGCTAACCAAATTAGATGGTGATGCGCGCGGCGGTGCGGCTTTGTCGGTCAGGCACATCACAGGCAAGCCTCTAAAGTTTGTTGGCGTGTCTGAAAAGCTTGATGGACTTGAGCCTTTCCACCCAGAGCGCATGGCGCAGCGTGTATTGGGGATGGGCGATATCGTTTCGCTGGTCGAGCAGGCGCAGAAGAATATCGACATGGCCGATGCTCAAAAGCTTGCGGCCAAAATGAAGTCCGGCGATAAGTTTGACCTCAATGATTTTCGCGATCAGCTGGCGCAGGTCAAAAAAATGGGTGATATGGGTTCGTTGCTAGAAAAACTTCCTGCTCAGTTTGCGCAGGCGGCAGGTCAATTACAGGGTGGGCAGGCTGATAAACAGCTGCGTCGTACAGAAGGTATTTTGAATTCGATGACTCCCCAGGAGCGTGCGAAACCTGAGCTGCTCAAAGCCTCACGTAAACGCCGTATTGCGACGGGGGCGGGAGTCCCTGTGCAGGAAGTCAATCGCATGCTCAATCAGTTTGAGCAGATGCAGGGCATGATGAAGCAAATGAAAAAAGGCGGCATGGCTAAGATGATGCGCGCCATGGGTGGCATGAAAAATCTAGGCAAGCTCGGCGGCTTTGGAAGATAGTCAAGGCGCGCTAAAAGCGTGTGTTAGCGTTTCTTGAAGATCAGATCCCATACGCCGTGCCCCAAGCGTAGGCCACGGTTTTCAAACTTTGTCATTGGCCGAAAATCTGGGCGGGGGGCAAAGTTTTCAGCGGTATTGATCAGGCTTGCTTCCCCAGAAAGTACCTCGAGCATTTGTTGGGCGTAATGTTCCCAATCTGTTGCGCAGTGCAAGTAAGCGCCGTAAGCCATTCTGCTCGATAACAACTCAATGAGCGGCGCCTGTATCAAGCGTCTTTTGTGGTGACGTTTTTTGGGCCAAGGGTCTGGGAAATAAATATGTACGCCCGCCAAAGAGTTTGGTGCAACCATATCGCGCAGGACTTCAACGGCATCGTGCTGAATGATTCGAATGTTTTCAAGCGCTGAGGTTTCAATTCGTTTTAACAGAGCACCGACGCCTGCATTAAAAACCTCAACTCCTAAAAAATTGTCCTGCGGGCGTGCCAAAGCGATTTGCTCGGTCGTTTCGCCCATGCCGAAGCCAATTTCCAGGATCGTCGATGTCGACCGTCCAAAGGCCGCACTGAGATCGAGCACTTCAGCGTGGTAAGGCAAGGACCACTTGTCTAAGTAAGCGTCGAGGGCTTGTTGTTGGCCTTGTGTCATGTGGCTGCGACGATTGACGAAGCTGCGAATATGTTGCGGGTGCATCAGCCACCTCCAACGGCGACAACAATCTCTAGCCGATCGGCCGCGACAAGCAGAACCGTTGTGTAGGTACTTTTTGGCACAATTTCGCCGTTGCGCTCAACCGCGATCCGCTTGCCCGTGAAGCCGAGTTGATCAATCAGTGTGGCAAGAGATATTGAGTCCGGCAGCGTTTTGGGCTGTCCGTTGAGTAGGATTTCCATGGCAGACATTGTAGTGCGTGTCGCCATCATCTTGTGGGCCGAGAGGCATCTCGTATAATGACTCTCGGCAGGTGACAGAGCGGGTGTAGTTCAATGGTAGAACGGCGGCTTCCCAAGCCTCAAGCGTGGGTTCGATTCCCATCACCCGCTCCAGTATCAGTTCAAGCGTTGGGCGTCTACCACTTTAGGTTGGCCGTATTAAAGGTGAACTGGCTTGAGCCTTCTTGAAAAAATTCGATTTCAACGATTAGGCGGCGAGAGTTACGAAGCTCTGCCAAAAAGGGCGCTTCATCCTCTACAAAAATCGTGTCCATGCTGCCACTCGAGGAACCCGTTGCAGCAATAGTGAGTACCTTACCATCGTCGAAGCGGGCAAAGAATTTGCACCCGCCGCTGCATTTGAACTGGCCTTTGCTGATGGTGAACAAGATATTTAAGCCGTCCTGGGAGCGCTCACGAACCGTTAAGTCAAGTGTCGAGCCGCCGGCGTAGGGAGCACCAAAGTTGACCTTATTGGTGCTAGTGGCTTCGGCAAAGCGTGTTGAGGTGCCACGCATTTGATCGGTGCGTGTGCGATATTCCCACGCCTGTGCTTGGTATGAGGCGAGGGTTAAAACAGTGATTGCGATTATGTGTAGAAACTTCATCATCCTCTCCTTGGGAATAAAATAAATAGAATTGCTTACCAATTTAATATATTTTCAACACTCTAGCATTTCTTTCTATAAGTCTTATGACTCAAATTATTAATATCGCAGCCTATAAATTTGTGGGGCTGGCAGACTTAGAACAACGTAAAGCCGAGATGATGGCTCAGGCGCAAGCGTTGGCACTCAAAGGGACCATTTTATTGACGCCCGAAGGCATCAATTTATTTTTAGCGGGATCGCGTGCGGCGACTGAGGTTTTTTTAGCGTGGCTGCGACAAGACAATACCTTCGCGGATCTAGAGGCGAAGTACAGCGTTTCTGAAGGCGTGCCCTTTAAAAAACTCCTAGTCAAAATTAAAGAGGAGATTATTCGGATGAATCATCCGACCATCCGCCCGGAATCTGGGCGAGCCTCTGCTGTTGACGCGCATACCGCCGCGCGTTGGATTGCCGAAGGCAAAGACGACACCGGTCGACCGGTTGTTTTGTTGGATACGCGCAACGATTTCGAAGTAGAGGCGGGCACCTTTAAGGGCGCCATCAACTGGCGTCTCTCTAAGTTCACTGAGTTCCCCCAAGCGTTGCTGGACCACAAGGATGAGTTCGTGGGAAAGACAGTAATTAGTTTTTGTACGGGCGGTATTCGTTGTGAGAAGGCCGCGATTTTTATGGCCGACGCAGGAGTAGAAAACGTTTATCAGCTCGACGGCGGCATTTTGAAGTACTTCGAGCAAACGGGTGGTGCGGGCTACGAGGGCAATTGCTTTGTCTTTGATGAGCGTCGCAGCTTAGATGCGACGCTGAGCCCTCAACCGGTTTAACGGATGCGCATGCCTGGATGCGCACCAGAGGCAGGATCGAGCAGATAGATCCCAGCATCTGTTTTGTCGTCGGCATGACTCGCGGCAAGCACCATGCCTTCGGACACGCCGAACTTCATCTTGCGTGGCGCGAGGTTTGCAACCAGTGCAGTGAGTCTGCCAATGAGTTGCGCAGGCTCGTAGGCAGATTTG
>CANFEI010000164.1 GCA_947445495.1 Alcaligenaceae bacterium | reverse complement strand
GGGAGCACGCCCAGCTAAGCCGTCCACGGTGCTGCTCGAGTTACCGAACCCGAGTTGCACCTTACCCTCATCAACGCCACGGACGTTCGCAATGCCGGCGCCTGGTGTTGAGGTGACCTGCAATCCAGGAACAGCCTTTTCCCACATTCCTTTCAGAGCGCCACCTAGCGGGACCCAAACGCCCCCCTGTGGGCCCGTCATCAGCGTGACTTGTTGTGCCATCGTTGGCGCGCTGGCTAGCAGTGCAGCCGAAAGTGCTAGAGCGGTGAGGCTAACTTTCTTGAATTGTTTCATGCGATTCTCCTAAAGAGATACGGGTGTTAGATAAGACAAGTTATTCGGACTAGCCCTGTAGTGGAACGGGCGTACAGTAAACGGTCGATTCTACACAGCGTAGTCAAATAAACAGCCGTTTGGGAGGTGGACCTAGGGTTTGTCTCTAGAGCGTGAACGCGTGGCGTAGCGCTTATTTTGGAAAGGTCACCACGTGATCGACGCCTAACCGAATGCCGATCTTTTCACCGACAGCATGGTCATGGTGGCTCGGCACATACGCAACTAGCTCAAGACCAGAATCGAGGCGTAGGGTGTAAAGAAAGTCTGCACCTCTGAAGGTCTTGTGCAGAACAGTCGCGAGCAGTGGGCTTTTATCATCATGCTGGATGTCATCGGCGCGCAGGAGCACATCTACCATCGTACCGATGGGGTCATGATTATCGTTATCGAGCTGTAGTCGTCCAAGTTCGATTTCGACCGTCGCACCGCTTTGAATCTTTCCTGCGACAAACACACCGCGACCGATAAAGTCTGCGACATATCGGGTCTTGGGTTGATGGTAAAGCGCGTAGGGCGTATCCCATTGGACCAAGGTGCCTTGAGACATGACGCCAATATGGTCTGCAAGTGCAAAGGCCTCGAATTGATCATGTGTGACGAGCAGGGCAGTGACACCATTGCTTTTAAGAATATCTCGCATTTCTGCTGCAAGACGTTCGCGCAAATCAATGTCAAGGCTTGAAAAGGGTTCGTCGAGCAAAATCAAGTCTGGTTCAGGGGCCATGGCGCGCGCCAAGGCCACCCGCTGTTGTTGGCCGCCGCTAAGCTCGTGCGGATAGGCATCCGCCTTATCGGCAAGCGAGACGCGTTCTAGCCAAGCCAAACCGACTTCGCGTCGTTTATTGGCTGCAAGAGAGCGAAGACCGAAGGTGACGTTATCTAGGACATTGAGGTGTGGGAACAAGGCAAAGTCTTGAAACACCATTCCCACCCGCCTTAAGTTCGGTGCGACTTGTGTGCGTGACGAGCTGACCACTTTGCCACCGAGCTTTATCTGACCCTCTTGCAGGGCCTCAAAACCAGAAATTGCCCGCAAAATGGTCGATTTGCCGCAGCCGGATGGACCAAGCAGACAGGCAATGTCCCCTCGCGCTAGACTTAGGCTCAAATCTTCGACAATTGGCATCCAGCCCCGACCGTCCAAGCGCGGGTAACCGACTCGGACGTGTTCAAGTGAAAGTAGGGGTTGTATGTCATTCATCTTTATAATTTTCGCATTAACTGGGATTTGCTTCCAGAAACCGCGTTTTAGCCCAGCGACCCATTTCGATGCATCGTGTTGTAGCCCTGATTGCCTTCTTGCTGTCCCTTCCACTGCTGGGGCTGCTCATCCCCTTTTTTCACACGCAGGATGGGTCGGCTGCCGCTGATCTTAGCGCACAAGGGACCTTATTGCATCTGTGGGAGTTTGTTCTCGGAGATTACCTTGTATCCACCTTTGTTTTATTAATCGGGGTAGGTATCGGTATTTTTGTGCTCGGTGTTGGCAACGCGTGGTTGGTTGCAAACTATCAGTTCCCTGGAAAAAGAATATTTGAATGGGCGTTAATTCTGCCGCTAGCTATTCCGACCTATGTCATGGCCTATCTGTTTGTAGACGTACTGCAATTCGCAGGGCCTGTGCAAACTTTGTTGCGGCAGGTGTTAGGCCTAGAGAGCCTGTGGTTCTTCCCTGATCCTCGGTCTCTGGGTGGGGCGATGTGGTCCTTTTCTTTTTGCTTGTATCCCTACGTGTATTTGATTGCACGCACAGCGTTTCTGGACCGGAGTGGTCGTCTCTCGGAGGCGGCGGAAACGCTTGGCTATAGCGGCACGCAAGCTTTTTATCGACTTGTGTTACCGATGGCGCGACCCGCGATTTTTGCAGGAATGGCGCTAGCACTGATGGAGGTGCTAGCAGATTACGGCGCCGTCTCTTACTTTGGCGTTGAGACATTCGCGACAGGCATCTTTAAAGCTTGGCTGTCTTTTAACGACCGGTTGGCGGCTGTACAGCTATCGTTGGGTTTGTTAGTTTTTGTAGGCTTGATTTTTTATATTGAGCAGAGTAATCGTGCGCGGTTGCGCTATGCGAGCTCTGGGGTGATTCAGCGCGCGGTTCTACCCAAGTCTTTACGAGGTCGTAAAGCATTGTGGGCTGTCGCTTTTTGTGGAGCAACACTGGTGTGCGCCTTTATCGTACCGGTGCTCGCTTTGATCAATTTACTGTGGCAACAAGGCTTGAGCATTGATGTGCGTTACGCCGAATGGTTGACCAATTCGTTTTGGTTGGCGTGCGTGACTGCGTTGATCTCGGTCGCGTGTGCTGTTGCACTGGCCTACGCTGCACGTTTAACTAAAAGTAAAACCCTTGTGTGGGTGAATCGATTGCTCGGACTGGGTTATGCCTTGCCAGGTGCGGTGTTGGCGGTGGGTATTTTGTCGTTTCTTGGCTTGATGCAAGCTGCTTGGATTATGTCTGCGACTTCCTGGGTATTGATTTACGCCTATTTGATCCGTTTTTTGTCATCCAGCCTGCAAAGCGTTGAGACCGGCCTGTCACGCATTACGCCTTCCATGGATGGCACTGCCGCCCTGCTTGGGGCAACGCCCTTCCAGACGATGCAAGATGTCCATTTTCCGTTGCTTAAGCGCAGTTTGTTGACCGCGGGTCTGTTCGTATTTGTCGATGTGATGAAAGAGTTGCCCGCAACGCTATTGTTGCGTCCGTTCAATTTCGACACGTTAGCCGTCGCCACGTATCAGCTGGCCGCCGACGAACGCCTGGCTGAGCTTGCGTTACCGTCTCTCACCATCGTTGTGGCAGGGCTAGTTCCGGTGATTGTGTTGTCTAGAGCGATCTCGATTTCAAAACGGTATTGATAATCATTCTCATTTGATGTATTCTACTCGTATGTGTCCGAACAAGACTTTTCACGAGTAGCAAAATGCGCAGCAAAATCGATACCAAAGCGGGTGGTTTGCCTAGTCGGCATCACGCGGCAACTCAGCCCGTGCGTTATTTAGCAGGCCTCTTTCTGCTGGCTGCTTCAGCTTCTTTTGCCCCCGCCTGGGCTGACAAACCGGCTGAGCTTAATCTGTACTCTGCGCGTCACTATCACACGGACGAAGCGCTTTATAACGACTTCACGAAAACGACCGGCATCAAAATTAACCGTATCGAGGCTTCCGACAACGCGCTCATCGAACGGCTTAAAAGCGAGGGCGCAAAAAGTCCGGCCGATGTCATTTTGCTTGTGGATGCTGCCCGGTTGTGGCGTGCCGAAACAGATGGCCTCTTCCAAGCGACGCAGTCCGATTACTTAAACGCACGCATCCCCGCAAATCTTCGCGCGTCGGTACAACCTGAAGGAGTGAAGTGGTTTGGCTTTTCTACGCGTGCGCGGGTCATTGTCTATAACAAGGCACGCATGCAGGCTAATGATGTCGATAGTTACGAAAAACTCGCAGAGCCGCGTAACAAGGGACAGGTGTGCACACGATCCGGATCACATCCCTACATGCTGTCACTAGTCGGTGCAATGATTGATCGCGAAGGTGTTCCGGCGACCGAAGCCTGGGCGCGCGGTATGGTCACGAACATGGCGCGTGCACCACGTGGCGGTGACACGGATCAGATTAAGTCGGTCGCTTCAGGTGAGTGCGGCGTTGCGCTGACGAACTCATACTATTTTGTGCGTATGCTGCGTTCAAAAAAGCCTGAGGATCAAGCGCTGATCGCAAAGCTTGGTTTCGTGTGGCCCAACCAACAAACGAGCGGTACGCATATTAATATTACGGGTGGTGGCATAGCAAAAAATGCACCGCATCCAGAAGCGGCTAAAAAATTTCTTGAATACTTAGCCGGCGATTCTGC
>CANFEI010000163.1 GCA_947445495.1 Alcaligenaceae bacterium | reverse complement strand
ATCACCATCAGCGCCGCATCCACAGCGGTTAGGACGCGGTACGTGTCTTCAGAGAAGTCTTGGTGCCCGGGCGTATCAAGTAGGTTAATCACGCAGTCGCGGTACTCCATCTGCATGACGGAGGACGCCACGGAGATGCCGCGTTGCTTTTCGATTTCCATCCAGTCGGAAGACGCGTGACGCGATGCTTTACGCGCCTTGACACTGCCGGCGATCTGAATCGCACCTGCGAAAAGTAGTAGCTTTTCGGTAAGCGTCGTTTTACCCGCGTCGGGGTGAGAGATGATGGCGAACGTTCTGCGTCGCGCGACTTCTACTGGAATACTCATGGTGGCGGATTTTACAGGCTGAGCGCGTCAGCCTGTATGCGTGCATTTACTTGTTGAAAAGAGCCGGACGGCGCGGACGAGCGGTTGAAGCAGGTGCCCCCGACCCGGTCCGCGTTGGTGCACCGGCGCTTCGTGATGCTCCAGCATCAGAGCGGGTACTTGAGTGCGGCGCGCGTGCGGAGCCAGAGCCCTCTCGTCGCGTTGCCTGGCCGGCACCCTGCCCTGGCCGGCCTGAACCCGATCCGGCTGAACCGCCGGGACGAGCAGAGCGTTGCGGTGGGCGACGTGGTGCGTCACGACGACCTGTTGCACGTGCGTCGTCGTCTGCGCCGTGGGACGAGGCGGCCGATGCCGTCCATCCGGTTGGCGCAGGTAATTGAGGGATCTGCTTCTTGATCACGCGTTCGATTGCCTTGAGGTATTTGATCTCGCTGGAATCGACCAATGAAACCGCTGAACCCGCAGCGCCCGCCCGTCCGGTGCGACCAATGCGGTGTACGTAATCTTCGGGGATGTTGGGCAGCTCAAAGTTAACGACCTGCGGAAGCTGATCGATATCGAGGCCGCGTGCTGCGATGTCGGTAGCGACTAATACGGCAACCTTACCCTTTTTGAAATCGTCTAGCGCGCGTGTGCGTGCCGCCTGGCTTTTATTGCCGTGAATCGCTGAGGCAGATAGTCCGTCTTTGACGAGTTTCTCGGCGAGCCGATTGGCACCGTGTTTTGTACGGGTGAACACGAGCACCTGATGCCAGCCGCTTTCGCGAATAATGTGGCTGAGAATATCGCGCTTGTGCGCTTGGTCGACGATATGAACGGTTTGGTCGACGCGTTCAGCCGTCGTATTACGTGCTGCGACAGACACCTCGCTTGCGTTGTGTAAAACGCCTTTTGAAAGTTCGCGGATCTCGTCTGAAAACGTGGCCGAGAATAGTAGGTTCTGACGCTGACGCGGCAACATCGCCAAAATTTTGCGGATGTCGCGAATGAAGCCCATGTCGAGCATGCGATCGGCTTCGTCAAGCACCAAGATCTCTACGCCAGATAAATCGACGGTGCGCTGTTGGCAGTGATCAAGCAGACGTCCGGGTGTTGCAACCAAAATGTCGATGGGCTTGCGCAGTGCTGAGATCTGCGGATTGATGTTCACCCCACCGAAGATCACCATGGAGGAGATCTTGGTATGTACGCCGTAGGTTTTAACGGATTCTTCAACCTGTGCGGTCAGTTCACGGGTGGGGGTGAGAATCAATACGCGAGGACGACCGGGTTTGCGCAACTCAATCGGTTTAGCCAACAGCATGTGCAGAATGGGTAGTGTGAAGCCGGCGGTTTTGCCGGTTCCTGTTTGTGCTGCAGCCAACAGGTCTCCACCCGCGAGAACGCGCGGAATGGCCTGGGCTTGAATAGGGGTGGGCACGGTGTAGCCAGCATCAGCAATAGCGCGCAAAAGGGAATCAGCCAACCCGAGGTCAGCAAAGGTAGTCGTAGTAGACAAGAGAACAGCTCCATCGTCATGCCGGCCCACAAGTCAATGTGGACTCCAATCGGGGCAGACGAACAGGGAGTAAAAACGCCTTGGAGGCGAGCGCCCACAGAGTTGGGGCTTAGCGCGGCACGAGGACTGGAACGTTGTGCCGTAGAGCCATTGTACGCTACCCCCGGCGACTACGCCAGCTTTGCGACGTTTATTAGCGGCTCACCCCGGGCGAAGTGCCCAACGTTTTCAAGAAACTTCTCGGCCATGCGTTGCAAAATCGCATCTGAAAAACCCGCTGTGTGCGGCGTGCAAATCACATTAGGCATATCCCACAGGGGAGAGTCAGGTGATAGGGGTTCTTGCGCGAACACATCGAGATACGCACCCGCAAGACGACCATTTTGCAAAGCATCAATCATGGCGAGCTCGTCGATCACCACACCGCGTGAAATATTCACGATATGTGCTGAAGGCTTCATAAGACTGAGCGCCTTGGCAGAGACTAAGTTTGTTGTCAGGGCGGTCAGTGGGCAGGCAAGGACAAGCCAATCCGTTTTGGGTAAGACAGATTGAAAGTCAGCAAATGAGACAACGGGAATATTAGGGATCGTCGAACTGGCCGATTGTCGGACCACAATAATTTTTAAACCGATCGCACCGAGCCAGGCAGCAAGCTTTTGGCCAATGGGCCCCCAGCCAACGATTGTTGCTGTCTGCCCTTCGAGCTCTGGAGGTTGACCGACCTTGAAGAAAGGCTCCCAAGCGTGGGCGCGTTGGGCGCGTGCGAGCTGGGGAAAGCGACGGCCTAAAGATAACAAGCCCGTTAAGGCGGTTTGTGCAACGATGCCCGCACTTGCACCGGACGAGCTTGTGACTGTCACACCACGCGCCATGAGGTCGAGAAAGATCTGACGATCAACGCCGGCGGAGTGAATGTGCACCCACTGCAGCGCCTTGGAGTGACGCATCGCGTCGTACACGTATTGCGTTTCGGGCACGATGTGATGTTTCGTTGACGCTGCGGTCACATCGCGCGAAATAAAACAAAAATCCGCGTCGGCGGTGCCGTCATGCATTTGCTTTGCCGTGACCCGCACGTAGCCGTCCTTGCCCAGTATCTGCGTGAGTGTTGCGTCGATGTCTTTAGCCGTTTTATCGGACAACAAAATACGGGGTGTGTGTGCAAGCTTGAGTGTAGTCACGGTTTTTCCTTAGCGTGCGGATGCGCCAGAGGCGAGCACAACCTTCTTCCACTTCACATATTCTTTTTGAATGAAGTCTTTAAAAAACTCCGGAGTGCCGCCCACCGGATCAGCGCCTTCGCTTATAAAGCGAGCTTCAAGGCTGACCATGGCTTGGTTCGCGCTTTTGTTGAGCTTATCGATAATCGCTTGGGGTGTTCCGCGCGGAGCAAGCATGCCAAACCAGGAGCCTGCCGCAAAGTCAGGAATACCGTTCTCAGCGACGGTCGGTACATCGGGCATGGAGCGTGAGCGCTTGGGGCTACTGACGGCGATCGCACGCAACTTGCCAGCCTTGATCTGACCGATCACGGAAGGGATGGTGGCGAACATAAAGTCAATTCGGCTGGAGAGCAGATCGTTTAAAGCCTCTGCGCCTTTGTAGGGGATGTGTTGTGCGTTCGTGCCAAGAGCCTCCATCAGCATAAAGCTCGAGAGGTGCGCAGAGGTGCCGACGCCCGTTGAGCCGTAATTCATCGAACCCTTGGGCTGCGACTTGAGGTAGGCCACAAATTCTTTGTAGTTATTGACGGGAAGTTTTGGACTCACCACCAATACGTTCGGGACGTCCGCGATTAAAACGACCGGCACGAGCTCAGTTAAGGGATCGTACCGAAGATCTTTGTAAAGAGTGGGGTTGATCACCATGGGCCCAACGGACGCGACCGTTAAGGTATAGCCATCGGCGGGTGAGCGAGCCACCATCTCGTTACCGATATTTCCACCCGAGCCAGGTTTGTTTTCAATGACGAAGCTTTGTTTGAGTTGCTCGGCCATCAGGTTGCCAACGCTGCGGGCAATGATGTCCGTTGTGCCACCGGCAGTGAACGACACAACAACTTTGACAGCCTTGTTTGGATAGTCTGCAGCGGACTGTGCTTGCGCTGCACGTGTTGCGCTGATGCCAAGTGCGGCTGCACCAAGCACAAGGGATACCTGGCGGCGTTTTAACGAGGAAGGAAGGTCTTTTGATTTCATGTGCGTGATCTCTGGGGGGGTGTACGTTATTAAAGTGCCTACTCAACTTTGAGTTTGCCAGCCGTTGCAAGTTCCGCTGCGATCGTATCCTCACGTTTAAGTAGGACACTAAAAGCATTTGTCGGACCTGGTCGCGCGATACTCGCTACGTTGAGCAACTGTTCTTT
>CANFEI010000162.1 GCA_947445495.1 Alcaligenaceae bacterium | reverse complement strand
CGGGGCCATTAAAGCGGTCGTCAAAGCTGAATTCACAGGCAATACTGGTGCGACGCTGGTCTTACGAGATTTAAAAGGCGTAGCGGCCTCACGCATCGTCTTGGTCGGACTAGGCAAACAAAGTGAGTACAGCGCCAAAGCGCACGCAACGGCCGAGCAAGCCTTCGCAGCCTATTGCGCGCAAGCGCGGTTGACCGAAGCGACATCCAGCGTAGCGGCTATCCCTTACGCACAGAGCGATGCACGCGCGCGCGCGCGCACCGCAGCAAGCGCCGTCGGTGCAAGCCTCTACCACTTTGATGCGACCTTCGGCAAGCCTGACCTCGAGGCGCGGCCGAAACTGAAAAAATTTATCGCGTTAGTGATTAAGTCGGATCAAGCCGCGACGAACCAAGGCCTTGCCGAAGGCGCCGCACTTGCCGAAGGGATGTCGCTGGCGCGCACACTCGGCAACTTGCCTGGCAACATCTGCACACCGACCTACCTGGGCGAGGCCGCTAAAAAACTGGGTCGCGAGTTCAAAAGCATCAAAGTTACCGTACTCGAACCCAAACAAATTGAAAAGCTTGGCATGGGTTCCTTTTTGTCGGTGGCACGTGGTTCGGCGCAACCTGCCCGCTTCATCGTCATGCACTATCAAGGAAAACCCGGCGCACGCGCCTCGAGCAAGGCAGCAAGTAAAGCCGCCGACAAAGGACCAATTGTCCTGATTGGCAAAGGCATCACGTTTGACTCGGGTGGAATTTCGATCAAATCCGCCGCAACCATGGACGAGATGAAGTTCGACATGTGCGGCGCGGCAAGTGTGTTGGGCACCATGCATGCCATCGCCGAAATCGGCCTACCCGGGGAAGTGATTGCCCTCATCCCCACGTGTGAAAACATGCCAAGCGGCACGGCAAACAAGCCAGGCGATGTGGTCACAAGCATGTCTGGCCAAACCATCGAGATCCTCAATACCGATGCCGAAGGCCGTCTGATTCTGTGCGACGCACTCACGTACGCCGAACGCTTCAAACCTGCCGCTGTCATCGACATCGCCACCTTAACGGGCGCCTGCGTGGTCGCCCTGGGTAAAGTGAACTCAGGCCTGTTCTCGACCAACGACGCGCTTGCCGAGGCCCTCTTGACAGCCGGTAAGCAAGCGCAGGATCCCGCTTGGCGCATGCCGTTGGATGATGCGTATCAGGCACAACTGAAATCAAACTTCGCTGACATGGCGAATATTGGCGGTCAACCCGGTGGCGCGGTAACGGCTGCGTGTTTCTTATCCCGTTTTGCAAAAGCCTACCCCTGGGCGCACCTAGATATTGCTGGAACCGCGTGGCATGGTGGCGCGATCAAAGGTGCAACCGGTCGTCCAGTTGGCATGCTGTTCCATTATCTCTTGAATCAGGCCTGACACACCAGATGGCACGCGTCGACTTCGCCTTTGGTGCAACCGAACGCATCACACAGGCTTGCCAGACAAGTTTGCGCCAGCATCTCGCAGGGCAGCCGTTGATTGTCTATTGCACAGACGCGGGACGCCTGAAGGCGTTCGATCAAAAGTTATGGGCCGTCGATGAAGCCGCCTTTGTGCCGCACGTGGCGGCCGATGATCCCGAGGCGGCAGACACGCCCATTTGGCTAGTTTCGAGTGATCTACCCGGCGCCTTGGCCCGCGCACCGGCCAAGGTCTGGCTACTTAACCTAGACGACCACTGCCCGCCCGGGATCGACAACGTCACCCGGGTACTGGAAATCGTTTCAGACGACGACGCGGATAAAGCCGCCGCGCGCGAACGCTGGCGTTTATATCAGGCCGCTGGACATGACATGAAGTCTTTCAGTTTGTCAGCTGTTTGATACGAAATACCCTATAAAATCAAAGGAATCTAGCCTTTCAGGGAACTGTCAGGTATGCTTTCGGTCATAGATATCAGACGATTACTTTATTCTTGTCTCATTCTTAGTAAAAGGAGCACTACATGAGCGACTATCGCCCAACCCTCTCTAGCAACCCATACGATGGCGCCGCTGCAGGAGTCGTGCGCAACCGTGTGCTGCGCAACACCTACTGGCTGCTTGCGCTGTCCTTGATCCCAACCGTTCTGGGTGCAGCCGTTGGCATGGCCAGCGGCATCAATCAAGTCATGGCCTCTAGCCCTGTCATGACGGTTATTATCTTTTTGGCTGGCGCCTTCGGCTTGATGTTTGCCATTGAAAAGTACAAAGAAAGCTCCTTAGGCGTTGGCCTGCTGCTGTTGTTTACGTTCTTTATGGGCGTCATGCTGTCGCGCTTATTAGGCTTCGTCTTGGGCATGAGCAACGGCACCCAGCTCGTGATGTTTGCGTTCGGCGGAACGGCGATTGTGTTTGGCACGATGGCAACGCTAGCCACAACGATCAAACGCGATCTGTCTGGTCTGAGCAAGTTCATGTTCGTCGGTGTGATAATTTTGTTGGTCGCTAGTATCGCGAATATTTGGCTGAAGTTGCCCGCTCTGATGCTCACGATCTCGGTGCTTGCGATTGTGATTTTTTCAGCCTTCATGCTGATCGATCTGCAGCGTGTGGTCAATGGTGGCGAAACCAACTACGTTTCAGCCACGCTGGCGATCTACTTGGACGTGTACAACGTGTTTTCAAACCTGTTGGCGATCCTTGGCTTCACAGGCGGTAGCCGCGATTAACAAGTTCTGTGTGCTTTGATGTTAAAAAGCTCACCTTCGGGTGAGCTTTTTGTTGGGATTATCTGGAACGCACAATGAGCAACACGGTACTAAGCGAAAAAAACCAAGGGGTCCTGACCCTCACGATCAACCGACCAGAAAGTCGTAATGCTCTGGACGCGCAAACCTATCTCGCGCTCGCCGCGCAAGTGCGTGCGGCCAGCTCGGACAGCGCAACGCGTGCGATTGTCCTGACGGGTGCCCAAGGGCACTTTACTGCCGGCAATGACCTGAAAGATTTTCAGCGTCCACGTCCAGCGGGGGATAGCCCTGGCATCACATTGCTGCGCAGCCTAGTCGACTCAGATCTTCCAATCATTGCAGCGATTGAGGGCAATGCAATCGGGATCGGGGTGACCCTATTGCAGCACTGCGATTTTGTGTATGCGGCCGACAACGCGCTGTTTAAGATTCCATTTGTGCCCTTAGGTTTATGCCCAGAAGGCGCCTCAAGCATGTTGCTTGCGCAACTAGTGGGCGCGCGCAAAGCGAATGACTGGCTACTACGCGGCCGAGCGTTTAAGCCCCAGGAAGCCTTCGAGGCTGGATTTATTACTGCTGTGACGCAGTCGGGCCAGGCATTGGTCCACGCACATCAAACCGCCGTCGAATTGGCTGCGTTGCCCCCACAAGCGCTACAACTCTCTAAACAGATGATGAAACACGCGCAGCGCCCCGCGCTTCATGCGGCGTTTGATTACGAGTGGGGTCACTTCACAGAGCGACTGCAATCCGCCGAGGCGCAACAAGCCTTTGCCAACTTTTTTAAAGCACGCGAGGCGTCCAAAGCGCGTTGATATCTTGACGCTGCGCGGTCACGCATGCCAAGCTTGCACCATCCACAGGAGAACTTATGCTTTTCGCAAAAACAGACGACGGTGTCGATCTTTGTTATGAAACAACAGGATCCGGCACACCCATTATTTTTGTTCACGAATTCGCAGGTCATAAAGAAAGCTGGGAACCACAGGTTCGCCATTTCTCACGGCACTTTCAAGTCATCACTTATAACGCACGCGGCTACCCTCCCTCCGCGGTACCGGCCGAGGTGTCGTCTTACTCCCAAAATCGTGCGGCCGCAGATATTCTTGCGGTGCTTGATCACTTAAAAATCAAGAAGGCACACGTCGTTGGTCTGTCGATGGGTGGTTTTGCCACGCTGCATTTTGGTTTGTTATATCCTGAACGCGCGCTCTCGCTTTGCGTTGCAGGATGCGGCTACGGTGCTGAGCTTGAGATTCGAAATCAGTTCCGCGAAGAGGCAGAGGCCAGCGCAAACATGCTGCTTAAAGAAGGGATGAAAGCCTTTGTTGACAAGTATGCCTATGGCCCAACTCGTCTATCGTTTGAGCGTGCAGACCCCAATGGATTTGCCGAGTTCAAAGAGCAGTTCTATGGCCACTCTGCGCTGGGCTCAGCCAACACGCAGCTCGGCGTGCAACGCGAGCGTCCTTCGCTCTACACGCTTACCGAACGACTACAAAAGCTCACCGTCCCCACCTT
>CANFEI010000161.1 GCA_947445495.1 Alcaligenaceae bacterium | reverse complement strand
CATTGCCGTCTACGTGCAATAAGCGGCTCGTGGAACGAACGACCGCAGGCACCTGAGCGATGAGCTCGCTCGGCAAGTGGTAGTCAAAATCAGAAAGAGAGAGGGAAACAGGCACGTAAATGTAGAGCTTTTCGATAAGAGGGCGCATTTTAAGCCGGGCAGACGCTTTTTTTGTATGCTGTCGGTTCAACTTGGCAAATAGGTGACGTAATGATCGTAGGCAAGACGAAAGTCAGTCTGTGGCTAGGCAGGTGTGCAGTGTTCTTGGCGCTCCTCGTCGTTTCAGGATTTGGATGGCAAGCGCAGGCCCAGAGTACGTTGCCCCCAGAGCTCGCGCAGGCCTGGGCCAAGACAAAGTTACCAGAATCCTCTTTGTCGGTATTGGTGCAGGAGATCGGTGGTCCGCGGTTGTTCGCCATTTCTCCTGAGACCCCTCGTAATCCAGCTTCCGTCATGAAATTGGTGACGACTTATGCGGCGATCTCGCGCCTTGGTCCGAATTATGTTTGGAATACGAGTTTCCTTTTAAGTCCAGATTCTCAGATAAACGAACAGGGTGTGTTGAAAGGGCCTTTGTATCTCCGCGCAGGGGGTGACCCTGTGCTGATGTTACAAGACATGTGGCGTCTGTTACGTGACCTGCGTTTGCGCGGTATCCGAGAAATCTCTGACATCGTGATAGATCGTTCTATTTTTGGCGAAGTCAATATCGATCCTGGTGCATTTGACGGGGCCTCGGATCGTCCTTACAACGCGAGCCCAGACGCGTTTATGGTTGGGTTTGGCGCCGTTCGGTTGGTTTTTTCTCCTGACCCGGCTAGCCGAACCTGGAAGTCATTTGTCGACCCTCCCATTCCCGGTGTGGTGGTGGAGGGCAACGTGCAATGGGCCGACGGACAATGCCCTGGATCACCAGCCGTGACGACGGATACGACATCGGACGGCTCCACGGTTCGAATCCGTGTGAGTGGGAGAGGTGCGGGCTCCTGTGGTGAGTTTGACGTTTTTAGGTTGGTGTTCTCTCAGCAAGAGTTTGGCGCCAAAGTGTTGCAAAGTTTATGGAAAGAGCTTGGTGGCACGATGACGGGTCAGGTTCGAACGGGTTCGATTCCGTCGAACGCCACGGCGATTGCGTCGCATCAGTCTCCCCCCTTGTCTGAGGTCATTCGTTTGATTAACAAGCGCAGTAATAACGTCATGACGCGCGTGTTGTTATTAACGCTTGGTGCGGAGGCGGGCAGACGTCCTGCAACCGTCTCGGGTAGTGTGCAGGTTGCGCAAGACGTCTTAGCACGTCAAGGGCTTCCGATGAAGGGAATGGTGTTGGATAACGGTTCGGGGCTATCCCGCAATGGCGTCGTGTCGGCTGAAAGCCTGGTGCAAATGCTACAAAAAGCGTGGATGTCACCGGTGATGCCCGAATACGTATCGTCATTAGCGATCCTTGGCACCGATGGGACGACGCGCAATCGTCTGCGCGATCCGACGACAAAGTCCATGGCGCATCTTAAGACCGGTGGGTTACGTGATGTCCGTTCGGTTGCAGGCTATGTGTGGTCGAGTAGTGGCAAACGCTATATAGTGGTCAGTATGGTCAATCACGAACGTGCCCACGATTCGCGGTCGTTTGAGAACGCGTTAATCGCTTGGCTCACCGCGAAATAAATTTCGCAGGAATATAAGTAAAGTTGAATAATGCAATCAGGTAGAGCCCCATGAATATTCGACATGTCCTATTGGGTATCGTGCTTTTGATGTGCAGTGCTTCGGTGCATGCAGACATTTGTGACGCCAAGTTTTTTCACAACGGCGGACTGATTGAAATCACCGGCAAAGGGATTGTTCAGGTCAACGCACGCATGACGTTTAGTCAGGTAAAAAAAACGGGGAAACAAAGCTGCCAAGCGCAAGTAAACGGAAACGCCAGTTATGCGCTCTTTGGGTTGTTGACGGGTGCGGCAGATCTGGATCACGTGTTGACAGCGAACGCCCTGCAGGCAAAGCTTATTAAAAATGGCCCTGGCCACACTGCCGAAGCAGAGGCATTCGATATGCAGATGGTCAGTATTTTTGGTTATGGAACTGAGATCAAAATGGCTGGGCAACGTTTGCCACCACAGAGTTTTCGACTCGCGATCGGAGACCCCCGAAAAGGTCCGACCACCGCATTAACGGTTCGAGTGGGCGAGAAAGTTGTCGGAACGCGTCAGTCAATTGATACGGCATTGGGCCCGCAGTTATGCTGGCCGGTGCGATACCCGCGTGGTACGGAGCAAACGATGGCAAACGTGCGTGGGGTGATAATTGCGATTCCCGCGGTCCAGTCCTATGTCACAGACTGGTATTGCCCAGCGGGCAGTCTTGTGATGAAGCAGGAGATTGAGCAGGCCGGTCAACGCGCAGTGATTGAAGTCAAAACGGTCCGCTGATGCGTGCGTCGTCGGCAACCCCTTTGCGTCATTGCCTGCTCTGGGTTGCCATGTTGTTGGGTTTGTTCATCAGCATGCTGCTCGCACTGAAGTCTGGTGCGGTGCCGATGCGCTGGTCCGAGCTCTTTGCGATGGTTGGCGGTGGTGCTGATCTAGAGCCGTTTAAGCGCTCGGTGTTTGTAGAGCTGCGTCTGCCGCGCGTGCTGTTTGCAGCCGTTACGGGGGGCGCACTTGCTCTGAGCGGTGCTGCCATGCAGGCGCTTTTTCGTAATCCTTTGGCTGAACCCGGCCTCGTGGGGATTTCTGCTGGTGCATCATTGGGTGTCGTGATCAGTTTGATGCTAGGTTTTAGCAGCATCTGGTTCACCAGCATTGCAGGCTTTGCGGGCGCGTTGCTCGCGACGTTCTCTGCCTATCTGTTGGGTCGACGTTACCCCGGGGTCGCGGGATTGCTGTTGGCAGGTATCGCGATCAATGCAACCATGATGAGCTTGGTGAGCCTGGTCACGACTTTCATTTCTGAATCTCAGTTCCGTAGCTTTGGATTTTGGTCCTTGGGTAGTTTGGCGCGTGCATCCTGGGAGCAGGTTGGTTGGTTAATACCTTGGACGCTTGTTTGTTCGATGTTGTTGTGTCGGCAGTGGCGTGTTTTAAATGCGTTGCTGTTGGGTGAGCGCGAAGCGCATCATCTGGGCTTTGACATCATTCGGGTGCGTCGCAGTTTGATTTTGTTGATTGCGCTACTGGTGGGACCCTTGGTGGCGACAGTGGGCGGGATTGCTTTTATCGGACTCGTCGTGCCGCACATTCTGCGGCGCTGGGTGGGGGCAGGTCACCGCGTGCTCTTACCCCTTTCGTGGATCGCGGGGGCGATGACCCTTGTGCTGGCCGACTGCATAGCGCGTGTGGCGGTGATCCCTGCAGAGCTACCTGTTGGCGTGATTACGAGCTTGGTGGGCGGACCATTTTTTATTGCCTTATTGCTGCGTAGCGCGAAGCCTGTCGCTTAAAAGAGCCCGAGCTCATTCCACATCGTATCCACACGCGTCTTGGTTGCTGCGTCCATTTGAATCGGCGTGCCCCATTCGCGTTGGGTTTCACCCGCCCATTTGTTAGTGGCGTCTAGCCCCATTTTCCCACCGAGGCCGGAGACAGGCGAAGCAAAATCAAGATAGTCGATCGGTGTGTTCTCAACAAGCAGCGTATCCCTGACAGGATCCATGCGCGTTGTCATCGCCCAAACAACTTCTTTCCAGTCGCGTGGATTGATATCTGCATCAACGACCACGATAAATTTTGTGTACATGAATTGCCGCAGAATGCTCCATAGGCCAAACATGACGCGCTTCGCATGTCCAGGATATTGTTTGCGGATGGAGACGACGGCGAGTCGATAGCTGCAGCCCTCAGGCGGTAAATAAAAGTCAACGATTTCGGGGAGCTGTCTGCGCAAGATCGGCACAAAGACTTCATTGAGCGCAACCCCGAGCACGGCCGGCTCATCCGGTGGCTTGCCGGTGTAGGTGGAGTGGTAGATCGGGTTGCGACGCATGGTGATGCGGTCGACGGTAAAGACGGGGAACCAATCTTGTTCGTTGTAGTAGCCAGTGTGGTCGCCAAATGGCCCCTCCAGCGCAAGTTCGTAGTCCGAGGTGGGTGGCGGATTGACGCCTACTGGCAAAACGGGTTTGACTGCGCGCGCGTCTGTGCTGGGAAGCAAATGACCTTCAAGCACGATTTCTGCGGTCGCCGGAACGGAGAGCTCGCTGCCAAGCGCTTGTGTCACTTCTG
>CANFEI010000160.1 GCA_947445495.1 Alcaligenaceae bacterium | reverse complement strand
CCTGGCGCGCGATTTCGACTTGTCCTTTTCCACCGTCAATCAATACCAGACCAGGCATCACGGCCTCACCATCAGCCACCTTACCAAAACGGCGCGACAGCACTTGACGCATCGCCGCGTAATCGTCGCCAGGGGTAATGCCGGCGATGTTGTAGCGCCGATACATTGACGGCTGCATCGCATGATGGGCGTAGATCACACACGAAGCCTGCGTCGCCTCCCCTGCCGTATGACTGATATCGAAGCATTCAATATGCAAGGCTTCAAGCGCCATCGGGTCCGTATCCAAATCCAAGGCCTCGGCCAACGCCAGCGTGCGTGCGCTTCGTGCACCGGATTCGGACAGTGCGTTGGCCAAGGCCATTTCGGCATTACGCAACGCCTGCTCAAGCCAAGCACGACGCATACCTTGCGGACGACTTAAAAACCGGGATTTTGTCGCACGCGATTCCGCAAGTAAATCGATCAATGCTGGGTCAGGCAACACATGAGAACCAACCACTGCAGCCGGCAAAGGATGATCAATATAGTGTTGCGCAACGAATACCTCTAGCACGTCGGACAGAGAGTCTCCGTCGGTATGAGTAGGGAAAAAAGCCCGATCACCCAAGTGTCGACCACCGCGCACCATCGCCAGATTCACACACACGCGTCCGCCAGAGGCGGCAATCGCAATAATGTCGGTATCCCCATGATCCGTGTCTTCCATGGTTTGTTGGTGCAAGACTTTAGCCAAGGCACCCATTTGGTCGCGCAGCATGGCCGCTTGCTCGAACTCGAGCGCCGCAGACGCAGCTTGCATGCGCTGCTCAATGTCGCCCATGATCTCTTGGGTTTCGCCCCCTAAGAATCGAGCCGCGCGCTCGGCATCTTGGCTGTAGCGCTCGGGGGTGATTTCCTTGACGCAGGGCGCCGAACAACGACCAATCTGATGCAATAAACAAGGCCGCGAACGATTGGCGAAGACCGTGTCTTCACACGTACGCAAACGAAAAACTTTTTGTAGAATTTGGATCGTCTCGCGTACGGCCCAGGCATTGGGATAGGGGCCGAAAAATTGCCCCTTCTTTTGTGTCGAACCCCGATAGTACGCAACACGGGGAGAGACATGCCCTGAAAGCATTAAGTACGGGTAGGACTTATCGTCGCGAAATAAAATGTTGTAACGTGGACGCAGCGTCTTGATGAGATTGTTTTCAAGAATCAAGGCCTCGGCCTCTGAGCGCGTGACGGTCACTTCAATGCGCACGACGCGTGCCACCATATGACCGATACGGGGGCTCGATGGTGTCTTCTGAAAATACGACGCCACCCGTTTCTTGAGGTCGCGAGCCTTCCCTACATAAAGCACCTCGTCGGATGCATCGATGTGGCGATACACGCCGGGCAGATGCGGCAGTTTCGCCAAATAGGCCTTGATATCGAACGCGCTGGGCTCAGCTTCGCTCATTAAGCGTACGCACTGAAGCAAGCGCCTGCTGATAGGCGGGCAGACGCTGCAGTGTCTTCCAGTCGGGCGCAACGGACGCTGACATCAGGTGTTGAATGCGTGCAACAGAAAGCGCTTTTGATTTCCAGCGCAATCGACCGAGCAACTCATCGGCCAGATCAGGACGATTACACACTAACGCCATATCGCATCCAGCCTGCAAAGCTGCCTCGGCGCGCGCAAGAATATCGCCCGCGACAGCGGCCCCTTCCATGGTGAGATCATCGGAAAAGACCACGCCATCGTATTTCAGTTTGGTGCGCAAAATTTCTTGAATCCATTTCGCAGAAAAACCTGCCGGCTTGGAATCTACCTTGGTGTAAATCACATGCGCTGGCATCACAGAGGTAATCACTTGATCACCCAGCCAATCGTAGGGTGCTGCGTCCTCGGCCATAATCTGCTTGAGCGAACGGTGATCGAGCGGGATTTCATGGTGCGAATCTGCTGTGACCGCACCATGCCCTGGGAAGTGCTTACCGCAGGACGACATTCCCGCAAACGACAAACCTTGTGCGAGCGCCCTCGCCAGCATGGCCACGACACGTGGATCACGATGAAACGAACGATCGCCGATCACATTACTTTCGCCGTAGTCCAGATCAAGCACTGGAGTGAAACTTAAGTCGACTCCGCAAGCGCGTAACTCCGAAGCCAGCACATAGCCCACATCTGTCGCGCGACGCATCGCGACGAGAGGCTGAGTCATCCAGAGTTCACCCAGCTTACGCATCGTTGGGAGCGTCGTAAAACCGTCCGACCGAAAGCGCTGCACACGCCCGCCTTCATGATCAACCGCGATCAGTAAGGCTGGACTGCGCAACGCATGAATACTGCGCGTTAAAGCGGTGAGCTGGGCGCGATCTTTATAGTTGCGGGCAAAAAGGATCACGCCTCCGACCAAGGGGTTTTGCAAACGCTTTTTCTCGGCTGCCGTCAGCACATAGCCGTGGACATCGACCATAAGAGGGCCAAGACTCGTCGTTTGTGCACGCGGGATCAGTGTAGAGGTCATCGAAAAATTAGCCTTTTTAAAAAAATTAATCTTAAAGGGAAGTTAAAGAAGTGTCAGGATTGCCGCGTGATTCAACGACCACGTAGGCTGCGCCATATTCAGACTCATCGGTCAACGACACGTGAGCGACACCAAAACGTTCAGCGTACCAACTCGCCAAGGGTTCAGCCAAGACAACAATCGGCCGTCCACCCGTCGCATTAAGCGTCTGCATCCGTGTCCACCACATCGGGCTACGCATTCCCAAACCGATTGCCTTGGAAAACGCCTCTTTGGCCGCGAAACGCGTAGCCAAATAACGCACGCCACGCGAGCGATCACGCGCGGCGCGTGCCTTGAAAATACGTAACTCGTCGACGCCTAAAATTTTTTCGGGAAAACGCTCAGGATGTCGTATCCATGCCTGCTCAATACGCGACATCTTGATCAAATCTGTACCAATCCCGGCAATCGCAGACACGAGCGCTCCTGATTAACGCGTAGCAGTTGACGTCGCACCGGCGCGCTGCGCCTGAAGACACGCTTGCACCATACGCGCCTTGAAGTTACGTATGGTTGGCTCCCAACCATCGAAAACTGCTTGCGCAACAATCGCATGACCAATATTGAGCTCTGCAAGTCCTGGTAATGCTGCGATCGCGTCCACATTTCCGAGATGCAGCCCATGCCCTGCATTTACACGTAATCCAAACTTAACGGCCACAGCAATCGCAGCTTTCAGACGAGACAACTCATGCCCAACGGTCACGGCGTTGGACGCTTCTGCATACGCGCCGGTATGCAGTTCAATGACGCTCGCCCCAACATCTACTGCCGCCTGAATTTGAATAGGATCAGGATCAATAAAAAGCGAAACTCGAATGCCGTGAGATTGCAATTGATCAACCGCCGCTTTCACTGCGCCGCGCCCCGACACGACATCGAGGCCACCCTCGGTGGTGAGTTCGGTTCGTTTTTCGGGGACAAGGCACACGTCCTGTGGCACGACTTTACAAGCGATCGCCAACATCTCCGAGGTGATCGCACATTCGAGATTCATTCGGGTACGCAACAAAGGCCTTAAAGCAAATACATCCGCATCTTGAATATGACGGCGGTCTTCGCGCAAATGCAAGGTAATCAGATCGGCACCCGCATCCTCGGCTCGTAAGGCGGCCGCTATCGGATCAGGATAGAGGGTGTGTCTTTGCTGACGCAAGGTCGCGACGTGATCAATATTGACGCCTAAATCAATCATGGTTTCTTATGTTCCTTAAGCTGCGGCCGCCTAAATGGGCTCGACCAGTTATCTTGTTTGCAGATTATCACGCTCAGCACTACTTCAGCACTTGGCTCGCGCTCTTGACGAGCGCGTCAGAGAACACAACACCCTGACGTTGCGCTGCCTGCGCATTTAAGTAAACCGGCGGCTTGAGCATGACCTCGATCGGGATCGTGCCTGGTTTGACACCGCGCAACACCCGCAGCGTCAATCGACCGGCGGCTAGACCCAGGTCTCGTCCTGTAATGTCTACCGCTGCGACCGCACCTTTCTTAACTTGCGCAACGTCCGAGGCGAGTAGCGGGGTACGGGTCTGGTTCGCAGTGGCCACCAGCTGCGCATACGCATTGAGCACTGTGCTATCCCCGAGCGTATAAATCAAGTCGACCTTACCCACCATGCTACGCGCAGCTGAGGCGACTTCCATCGACCGAGTCGCCGTCGCCTCGACCATCACT
>CANFEI010000159.1 GCA_947445495.1 Alcaligenaceae bacterium | reverse complement strand
CTGGCCAGCAAAGGGCGTAGCTTTCATTGGGCTCGGCATTTGCTAGGGGCAACACACGCGATTCGTGCCACTCGTTTGTATCACTTGTGTCGCTACATCGATGACTTGGCCGATGAGAGCTGTTCCTATGTGCTAACCGAACACGCCCTTGCAAACGTCGTAGCATCGGTTCGTATTGGACATTCAAAAGATCCGATTATCCAAGATGGGCTGTCCTTAATGCAAGAATGCGGTATTGACGCAGATGTTTTATTGGATTTGATTGAAGGTGTTCAGTCTGATCTTAAGCTAGTGCGCATCGCTGACATGGACTCATTACTACGCTACTGCTATCAGGTTGCAGGCACTGTAGGTCTGATGATGTGCAAGGTGCTGGACACCAATGTTCACAAAGCTTTTCCGCACGCAGTGGATTTGGGAATAGCTATGCAACTGACGAACATTTGCCGCGATATCTCTGCAGACGCTATGGTCGACAGGCGCTACTTGCCTGCTTCCATGGTCGGCGATCTGGAACCTGGGCAGCTGCTCAATCCTGCGATCGAGTTGCGCGCTACGCTTCAGGCTTGCGTGGCGAAGCTGCTTAACTGTGCAGACGCCTACTACAAAAGCGGCGAGCTTGGTTTGTCATACCTGCCTATGCGTGCGCGAGGAAGCATGTTGGTGGCTGCACGTGTATATCGCGGCATCGGCTTACAGCTTAGAGCGCGTCAACACGACTATTGGACTGAGCGCGCGGTCGTGCCGCCCTGGCAAAAAGTTTTGATTACGTCACAGGCTTTGTTAACAGGCCCGCTTAAGCGTTCGTTTTGGCGGCCACCGACCCAGCATGATGCTATGTTGCACCTCGCTCTCAAGAATTCTCTAGCCCTACGCAGCGCTGCTTTCTTGCGTCATGTCGCCTGATATTGACTTGCTAATTTTGGGTGGTGGCTGCGCTGGGCTGAGTTTGGCAATGCAATTGACACGTTTTGGCGAGCGCATACCGAAAACACTGATTTTGGAGCAGCGAGCACGCTACGAAAACGATCGGACCTGGTGTTTTTGGGGCAATGAAAAAACTCCTTTCGCCGCGCTTGCTACCCACCAGTGGAGCGCTGTGAGTGTTGCCAATTCAGATCAAGCCGTGCGTGTAGAGTGTGCTGCCTCGCCCTATCGAATGCTTTCTTCCGAGCACTTCTATAGCGCTGCCGCAGCGGCATTGTCACGGACGTCTAAGATTCAACTTCAAATGGACTCGCAGCTCTTGTCGGAGCCGCAGTTTAAGGATGGCCGTTGGTATTTTCAAACATCCAATGGAGCGCTTTCTTCGGCGATGGTCGTAGACACCCGACCTGCGGCGCCAGTTGCCAACGACGCGGCATTAATGTGGCAATCATTTTATGGGCGGGAGATTGAGTGTTTGCAGCCTGTTTTTGAACCAGGTTGCGCTGAGTTAATGAGCTTTTCGAGCGCCAACCCAGATCGTATCGCCTTCACATATGTGCTGCCAATCTCAAGCACTCGTGCGCTGGTTGAGTTCACAGTCTTTGCTGTAAGGCCGCAGTCAGCCTTGGCCCTGTCTGCTGATCTGACAGCGGCGATTGAACAGCGCGTCAAGGGTGCCGTTTTTGCGGTGTTGCGCTCCGAGCAGGGCGTTCTCCCCATGGGTTTGGCCCCTGCGATGACGGCCTTGGGTGAGCATGACAATACCTCGACTTATGTGCGTGTGGGTTTGTTTGCCGGCGCGGCTAGACCTGCAACCGGTTATGCATTCCAGCGCATTCAGCGCTGGGCGGCGCACTGTGCAGAGCGAATTGCTGACGGCGGACCACCTGTTGTACACGCCAAAGATTCATGGTTATTGGCGCGAATGGACCACTTATTTTTGGGTGTCCTTCAGCGTCAGCCTCAATTGGCACCACAAATGTTTGTGGACCTTTTTGCCCATGTTGACAGCCAACGTGTCATAAGATTTTTGAGTGACCAAGCGCGTTATTCTGACTATGCAGCTATCGTAATGGCTTTACCCTTTAGACCGTTTTTGCGGCAGCTATTTTGCCAGTCGTCATGGCAATAAGTCCGCTACGCCTTCAGGGTCTGATTTTTAGTGTGCTAGCGCTGATTGTGACAGTTTTTTCCTTACTGCTGGCGCCGATGACGCAGCAGCATGAATGGTTACTAGCCAGTGGGCTGATCGTCTTGTTGGGTGTTCCGCACGGAGCACTGGACCCTCTGTTTGCTAAAAAGCTGCTGCAGCTCAGTTCCTGGACTGCGTGGGTCGGTTTCGTTGCCCTCTATCTGTTGTTGGCCGCCTTGGTGGTGGTGGTGTGGTGGTACTTACCTTTGTTTTTCTTGATTGCATTTTTGGCCGTGTCGATCCTGCATTTTTCGGGTGACCTGGTGGCAGGGGCTACGTTTTCAGAGCGACTTGTCTATGGTGGGGCAGTAATTATACTGCCGGCTTTATTGCATTCGACAGAATTGACACGACTTTTCTCTCAGCTCGTTGGTGCAAACGCTGCGATGCAGGTAGTGGCGGCACTGCAGCTCATCGCTTGGCCGTGGTTGTTGGCTCTGTTGCTGCTAGTAGTACTCAGCGTTCGGCGTGACGGCCTGCATGCGCTGGAAATCATTTCGGTCGGTCTGTTGACTTGGATCTCAACCCCATTGCTCGGTTTTGCGATTTATTTTTGCGCAATGCACGGTCCGCGGCACATCTTGAGAACAAGGCAATACGCTGGTGTGGCGCCAAGGCGGATGGCGCTTGTGGCACTCTTACCTCTGTTGGCTGTGTTCGGATTTAGCGCACTGATTTGGTATTTTTTACCCCCTTCGTCAACTGGCGAACGCACGCTTCAACTGCTCTTTGTTACGCTGGCTGCCCTCACGCTGCCGCACATGGTGTTGGTAGAGCGAGTACGCTTTTCTGGGCATTATCACGTTGATGGCAGCCCTGCGACCACACTGGCCATCCGTTAGTCGGTGCTCTCAAATCGACCGGTACAAAAAAGCCGTCAGGTCACGTCGACACCAAGACCAAAGATCTATCAATTCTTATTACAGAATGCATCGACATCGATCGAACGACAATCTTCATGTGGTTGCGGCGATGGAATGAAAAACTTCTGCGGTTTCGCGTGGCAGGATAACCATCGCGTCATGTCCACAGGGTAACTCACGATAGGTCCACGTGGGATCGTCGCGAAAGCGCGCTAAGCGATCTTTTTCGACGTCTTTATTCGCGTTAGGTTTATCGTTGCAGTAAATAAAGGTTCGTGGAACTCCATCTGAACCGCCAGTATTCAGCACAATTGGTTGCGTCCACGTGCCCAAAAGATGGGGCGTCAGATGGCGTAAAACCCAGTCTCGCTTATCTGGGTCCCTGTCTGTCAGGCCAAAGCTCTCCGGATTGGGCGCAGAAACTAAGTAGCCATCCTTGAGTTCACCAAATCGCTCGCGTGCGGCTTGCGCGGTTCCGCCAGGCAATATTGTTTCGCCGTTCCGCAGGACAATGGCGTCAAGATAAACGGCGTGCGCGATGCGCTCTTTCATGCGGTCGCATACACCAGAGACGATGGCGCCTCCGTAGCTGTGCCCAACCAAGATGACTCGATCTAATTCTTCCCAGTTGATGAGATTGGCGATATCGAGGACATGCGTATCGACATTAATGGATGGGGATCGCAGGTGGCTCCGCTCGCCAAGCCCGGTCAGTGTCGGCGTGAACACTGTGTGTCCGGCCGATTGCAGAATTCGCCGCACATCACGCCAGCACCAGCCACCATGCCAAGCACCGTGAACCAGGATGAATGTGGATTTTTGATTTGGTTGCGAAGCCAAAGACCTAGAACCGGCAATGAGCGAGCCTACAGCCAGAGGCGCTAAATGCCGCCTTGAGATCATTTTTTAACTCCTAGACTGCATCGATGCTCCGCAGTTGGTAATAGGGCATTGTCACGTTGCCGCTGCAAGCACGCAAGAAGCCTGCGGCCACACAAACTCTTGACCTAATGTCGGCTTGAGGGCACAGAGAAAGCGTCAGGCTCGATATTTGAATTTGGTCTGGTGCATTGCTCTAAGTACTGATTTTACGGATGATACGCGCTTGTGTGAAAGAACCGACCCTTGGTTCACCGCACCCGGTGCTGCCGTAGCTCAGTGGTAGAGCACCCCCTTGGTAAGGGGGAGGTCCGCAGTTCAATCCTGCGCGGCAGCACCATCATTTCAATGACTTACGACACTTTTCCCTTTTG
>CANFEI010000158.1 GCA_947445495.1 Alcaligenaceae bacterium | reverse complement strand
ATATAGTTCAGTGGCGCACCTTGCAGACCTGCATCAATTTTTCCATTCTGCAGCATCTCCCAGCGTGCGAGGATCGGACCGCAGGCGACGATTTTGTAGTCTTGCGGGTAATGCAGACCCTGCGCAGCCATGATCTTCATCACGAGCGATGAGCTACCTGCCTCAATGGACGATACTCCAATGGTACGACCTCGCAACGCTTCAAATGTTGTGATGTCTTTGCCAGAGATAAAAGAGAAGGGCAGACGATTGATGTTGCCACCAATGATTTCCAAATGTCCCCCACTTTCGCTATCCAGAATGATGTGTTCCGTGACACCGAGGGCAATATCTAGACGACCATCTTGCAGTCGACGCCACACTTCATCAATCGGTTCATGCAAGTCAATGGTGACATCCAACCCCTCTTGCGCAAACAACCCTTCATGCGCGGCGATCCAAATGGGCAGATTGAAGTAGTTGCGAGAAATTGCACCAAGCATGATTTTTTTCATGAAGAGACCTTTCACTTAAGACTGAAGCTGTACTCATCGATTGATGAATGTTAACTTACCGTGAAGATGATTTCCTTTTGACCTGATATCGATCATTAAGATCTATTTATGAATACAACTCAAATCCAACAAGCTGTGACGCAACTTTTGCCTGCGTGGCGGGATCATGCACGCATAGACGCTCTTGAAGTGACCTGTAAGCCGCAAACGCGCGCTCAAGGCTACGCATTGCAGCGGGCCTTGTTCGATGCGTGTGGTGAGACACCGCTAGGTTGGAAGATCGCTGCGACCAGTCAGGCAGGGCAGAATCATATTGGTGTGACTGGTCCACTTGCTGGTCGTTTAATGCAGTCTCGTTGCTTGCCTGAAACGCGAGCTGTGTCATTGGATCGCAATACCATGGCGGTTACCGAGGCTGAGTTTGCTTTTCGCCTGGGGCGGGATGTCATACGCACGACGAAAGAGCCACTAAATATCCGCGAAGTGATGGAATGTGTGCAAGCATTGCATGTTGCCATTGAGATCCCAAACTCTCGTTTTATAGACTTTGCGCGAGCAGGTGAGGCGCAGTTGATTGCGGATTTTGCTTGTGCGTGTTTTGTGGTGCTGGGCCGTGAGGTCACTGAAGATTGGCGTGCCGTAGACTTAGCGCACCACCAGGTCAGTATGCTGCGAAACGGGTCGAAAGTTGCCAATGGCGTAGGCAGCAATGTGTTGGGTGATCCGCGCATTGCACTGACCTGGCTGGCCAATGAACTGCTCGATCAGGGCATGCAATTACAAGCAGGTGAAATCGTGATGACGGGCACTTGTGTCGTGCCCGTCCCAGTTAAAGCGGGTGACCAGGTGATCGCTGATTTTGGTGCGTTTGGTCACGTACAGACTCGATTTGTGTAGTTAGGGATTAGGTCCCCACGGTGCGGCCAGCAGCAGCTTGTTTTCTTGCTGTTGCAACATCGGACGCAACTGTTTTGCAAAGTTCATAAAGGCTTGATCTGCGTAGACGCCTGCCCAGAAGGCGCGACGGTCTGCATCGTCATCGAATTTCCAAAGATGTACGAGTTGATTTAATGCGCCAATGTCACCGGTAAAGTAGCCACACAGTTTTTGCGGGTGCTTGGATAATGCCGGCCAGCCTTCTGCTTTATAGAGTGCGACGACATCATTCATCTTGCCGACTGTGACCGTGTAGGTGCGTAGTTCATAAATTGCCATATTTGTCTCCGTTATGAATAATTAGGCTGCGACGCTTTGTGTTTTTTGTGCGCCGCGGATGAGTTTGCCAGGCAGTGCCCCGGTCGCTACACCATCTTGGTATGTGACGACGCCAGACACAATCGTTGCCACATAGCCTTCAGCGCTTTGCCCAAGACGACGCCCGCCTGCAGGCAAGTCGTTGACAATTTTTGGAGCATGTAGCTTGAGTTTTGCAAAATCGATAATATTGATATCGCCTTTGTAGCCTGGCTTGAGTTGCCCGCGATCATTGAGCCCGACCGTTGCTGCGGTATCTTGAGTTTGCCACTTGACGAGATCTTCCAGCGGGATTTTTTCTCCGCGTTTACGATCGCGTGCCCAGTGCGTGAGTAGGTAGGTAGGAAAACTCGTGTCGCAGATATACCCATAGTGTGCGCCGCCATCACTCAAGCCCGGTACCGTATCGCGGTCTAGCAACATCTCTCTTAAGACGTCATGATTTTGATCGGCGTAGTTGTAGAGTGGTCGATACAGCATCGCCGTGCCGTTGTCGCCTAGCAGATAGTCGTAAGCGAACGCTGCCGGGTCTTGACCTGCTCGGCCCGCACGTCCAGCAATGCTATCTTCTGGCGCCGGTTCGTAGTCTGGAGGGTCGCCAAGCGGGTAGAGGTTTTCAAAGTTTGCGACACGGCGCTTGAACATTGCCTCGGTGTGTTCCTCGGCAAGGATTTTTTCACGCACAGTTAGGTCGCGGAGCTGTTTAAGGCGGTCCTCAGGGCTTAGATTCTTTAGTGCTTCAAACGATGGCAATTGCGTGAACGGGCAAAGCGATAGCGCGAAACTAAAAATGAGCGCCACAGGACGTGAGCCCACTTGGGCTTTCATCTTCAAGCCAGCATCTGTGGCATTGTGCATATGCTCCATGACGCGTCTCCAGCGATCGGGCAGATGCTCATGCTGAAGCAAGGTCAGAGACAGCGGACGACCCGAAGCCTCAGCAATGCGACGTAGCATGGCAAACTCCGCGTCGACATCATCAAAGTCAGTCACGAGTTGTAAGGTGCCCAAGCCGATGTTACCCAGCCCTTTTGCAATCGCCGTGAGTTCGCTTTCAGCAGCGCCTAGGCTCGGCGTGGGTTGCCCATCACTACTGCGGTGCAAAATCGTGCGCGAGGTGGTGAAGCCAAGTGCACCGGCCTTGACGGCCTCTGCAGCAAGGCGTGCCATTTCTGCTTTGTCTTGTTCTGTGGCGGGCTCGCGTGCGGCGCCACGATCTCCCATGACATGTATACGCAGTGGTGCATGACCAACTTGTGCGGCGACGTCGATATCGAATTGCCGTACCTCGAGTGCATCAAGATATTCTGGAAAGGTGCTCCAGTTCCAGGGAAGACCCTCGCTAAGCACGATTCCAGGAATATCTTCAACGCCTTCCATGAGGCGCATCATGATGTCACGATGTTCCTCTTTGCAGGGAGCGAAACCCACGCCACAGTTGCCCATGACGACGGTCGTGACACCTAGCTGAGACGAGGAGGCGAGCTTATTGCTCCAGGTGACTTGTCCGTCGTAATGTGTATGGATATCTACAAACCCGGGCGTGACCAACATACCTTTCGCGTCGATTTCTTTGTCTGCGGGGCCCGATACTGTGCCGACCTGTGCGATCAGGCCGTTCACAATCTTGATATCACCTACAAATGGTTTAGCACCTGTACCGTCAACGATGAGACCGTTACGGACAATAAGAGTCGTTTGGCTTGTCATGATAGTTTTTAGTCAGGTTAGGAGGGAAACTGTGCCATGACTTGCGCCACGGCAGCGGTCAGTTTTTTCGCATAAGGCACATGTAAAAACTCATTAGGACCATGTGCGTTAGATTTCGGTCCTAACACGCCGCAGACCATCATCTGTGCTTTGGGAAACCCCTGGCTGAGCAAGTTCATGAGCGGGATCGTGCCACCTTGGCCAATGTATCCGACCGGCGCTTGAAAGTGCGCCTTGCTGGCGCTGTTAAGTGCTTGTTCAAACCAAGGGGCAGTCGCAGGCGCATTCCAGCCGCTTGAGGCGCCTTGTGCATGGAAGGTGACCTTCGCCTGATACGGAGCGTTATCCTCGAGGAGCGCTTTCAATTCTGCCACGGCAGCTGCAGCATCGATGAGGGGCGGGAGCCGCAGACTTAACTTGAAGGCGGTGTAAGGACGCAACACGTTGCCTGCGTCCTTCAGTGCTGGGAAGCCCTCTGCGCCGGTGACACTGAGGGTTGGCATCCAGGTTCGCCGCACGAGTGCTTCGACCGGGTCTAGTGTGGTGGGAATAGCAAAGAGCGTTGAGCCACCGCAGTCGTGGTGTGCCCAGGGGAAACGCTTGTAAATCTGATCGCCGAGAATTGCGGCGGTTGCTTGGGCTTGTTGCTTGCGCTCGACAGGCATTTCACAATGGAAGCTTTGGGGTAGCAGCCGACCTGTCTCGCTGTCCTCTAGGCGGTCTAGTACTTGTCGCATGATGCGAAAACTAGAGGGAACCAGGCCTGAGGCATCTCCGGAGTGGATGCCTTCAGT
>CANFEI010000157.1 GCA_947445495.1 Alcaligenaceae bacterium | reverse complement strand
GGCGATACCAGTCAAACTAAACAGACATACAAGCGCCGTGAATAACGCGCTCGCGAATCTTTTTAAATATATATCGATCATCATGGAAGCACCCAGCACTTAAGATTTACGCTCAAAGGATTTACGCTCAAACTGCCGCAACTGTTTCGAATACCAGAATGGTGAGACCGCCAAAATCACGTTCATCATCGAAAAAATGATACTGGCCTTATAACCGCCCGAGAAGTCATAGATCAACCCCGAGATCATTGCCCCAGCCGCCGCGCCTAGCGACATACACGCGTAAATGGCGCCGTATATGGTGGCTAACCCATGGCGCGGGAAGAGCTTTGTGCACAAGCCCGATACGATCGGACCCCGCGCGCCTTGTGCAATCCCAAAAAAAACAACAAAGATCATCAGTAACCATTGCGACGGGAAATAGATCAACCCAAGTAGCGCGCATAAACCAATCGAGGTGCAGGTGAATGATAATGTGGCGGTCCAACGCGCACCAAAACGGTCCGATAAACGGCCTGCAGAGCTCACGCCTATGACCGATAGAATTCCTGCAATACCGAAAGAACTCGCTGCCTCAAGCGCTGAAAAGCCCACACTCACCAGGTACGGAATAATCTGCACAATCACTGTATAGACGACGACCGAAGTAAAAAAGAAGGCTTGGGCCAAGGCCCAAAAACTTGCCGTCTTGAGCGCATCGAGTAATGGCGACTCTGAGAGCGATGTCGAGAGAGGCGGCACAACAGAATCCGTGGACTTCACAGCAGCCCCTGATTCAACTCGTCGGCCAGCCCTAATCACCTTCCAAGGCAACGCCAACACCAAGGGCAACAACCCGATCAAAATCCCCCCTAAGGTGTAATAAGCGTTGCGCCAACCAATCACCTCGTTCAGATATTGAGCGAAAGGCACAATGACGAGCGTCCCAGCCCCAAAGCCTGCATAAGCAATCCCGATGGCAGTGCTGGTGTTGTGCGGAAACCAGCGACTAATCAAACTCGCTGAAGGGACCATCCCTAATGCACCGACCCCAATTCCACCCGCGATACCAACACACAAATGAAACTGCCAAAGCTGCGTCAAGTTACCGGCGAGCAGGTACCCGATACCCAAGCAGAGTAAACCTAACAAATAGACGAAACGCGGGCCGCGGCGATCAAACAACATGCCAATAAAGGGTGCAGACAATCCGTTGGCGATCATGTAGATCGAATACACGCTCGTCAGTTCAGAGCGTGTCCAGCCAAAGTCCTTTTCAAGCGGGAGTAGAAAGGTGACATAGGCATCACCTACTCCGCGACCAAGCATGTTGAATAAAAAGCAAATCAACAGCACGATCACTGCCATCCGGGCATCGGATGGGCGTTGCTCGATCATGCGGGGCGACACTTCATCAAGCCAGAACGACGACAGAGACAAACGATTTCATCACGCTGATTGATGCCACGGTGTTCAAACTCCACAATCCCTGCGTCACCACGCGATTTACTCAAGCGCTTGGATACGATGGTGGTCTCCACACGAATCGTGTCGCCATAAAAGACCGGATGCGGAAAGCGCGTATCCGCCATTCCTAGGTTCGCAATGGTCGTACCTAGTGTGGTCTCACCCACCGTGATGCCGATCACGAGCCCTAGGGTGAATAAACTGTTAACTAAGATCTGCCCAAACTCTGTCTTAGAGGCAAACTCTTTGTCTAGGTGCAAGGGCTGGGGGTTCATGGTGAGGGTCGAGAACAGGACATTGTCCATCTCAGTGACCGTGCGAGTCATGGAGTGCTTAAACAGTTGACCCACCTCAAACTCTTCGAAATACAGACCGGCCATAGAACTCTCCTAATAAGACTTGGGCAAGCCAAGCACGCGCTCGGCGATAAAGCACAACACCAGCTGCGGACTGACGGGTGCGATACGAGTAATCAAGACTTCACGCAAATAGCGCTCAACGTGATATTCCTTGGCGTAGCCGAAGCCACCGTGCGTCATCACCGCAGTCTGGCAGGCATTAAAACCGGCCTCACCCGCCAAGTATTTAGCAGCGTTCGCTTGGGCACCACAAGACTCCCCTTTATCGAAGAGCGTTGCTGCCAACATCACCATGAGGTTGGCTGCCTCGAGCTCCATCCAGCAGGCTGCCAGCGGATGTTGGATACCTTGATTTTGTCCAATTGGACGATCAAACACTACGCGCTCTTTTGCGTAGTTTGTGGCGCGCTTGAGTGCCACTTTCCCCAGGCCAACGCCTTCGGCAGCGATCAAGATGCGTTCGGCATTCATACCATGCATGATGTAATGAAAGCCTTTGCCCTCCTCACCAATGCGATCCGCTACGGGGACTTTTAAGCCGTCGATAAATAGCTCGTTTGAATCAACGGCCTTACGACCCATTTTTTCAATCTCATGGACTTTAATAAAATTGCGATCAAAGTCTGTATAAAACAAACTCAATCCATCGGTATGTTTTTTTACTTCCTCAAGCGGTGTCGTACGTGCGAGGATCAACATCTTCTCTGCAACCTGCGCCGTTGAGATCCAAACCTTTGTTCCGCTCAACACATAGTGATCACCGGCACGTTCGGCTTTGACCTTTAACTGCGTGGTGTTCAAGCCAGTATTGGGTTCAGTGACCGCAAAACACGCGCGCTCTATCCCTGCTACCAGAGGCGGCAACATACGTTTCTTTTGCTCTTCTGTCCCAAACTGCACGACAGGATTCAAACCAAAGATATTCATGTGCACCGCCGAGGCACCGCTCATGCCCGCACCAGACTCACTGATTGTCTGCATCATGATGGCGGCTTCGGTAATACCAAGCCCTGAACCACCGTAGACCTCAGGAATACAAATCCCTAGCCAACCATCCTTGGCGAGTGCTTGATGAAAATCCGCTGGAAAACCGCCGTGCTTGTCTTTCTCAAGCCAATACTGGTCATCGAAACGTTCGCAAATCTTCGCGATCGCCTCACGGATAGTTTCTTGCTCTTGCGATAATGAAAAGTCCATCACTACACCTCAGTATCAATGCGCTGTTCGAATGCTATTTTGAGTCCGGTATCAGTGTGACGCCCTGACGCACCATGTCGTCGATTTTTTGCTCTGAATATCCGAGCTCACGGAGCACTTCAATACTATGTTCGCCTAAGCGGGGTGCGTGACGTCCATGTTCGGGCTGGCTCTCCGTCCAAGTCGTCGGCACGTCCACCATGCGAATACGCCCTTCCGTCGGATGTTCCTTCCATTTGAAAAACTCAATGGCATTTAAATGAGGATCATCAAAAATCGTCTCAAGCGTGTGCAAAGGCATTGTGGGGATATCAACGACCTCTAAGAGCTTGAGCCACTCTTCAGTTGTGCGCTCCACAAAGATCTTGGCAACCAGTGCCTGTAAATCATTGATATGCTGCGTGCGGACGCTCAAATTCTTGAATCTTGCATCCGTTTCAAAAATCTCGGACTTTCCGATCGCATTAAAAAAAGACGCCCATTGCTTATCGTTATAAATCACCGCACACACATAGCCGTCAGCCGTCTTGTAGGGGCGACGCTCTGAGGCCAGCAAACGTGGATAGCCAGGTGGGCCATTGGGCGGATCAAAGGTTTGTCCGCCAATGTGGTCACTCAACAGATGGCTAATCATCGTCTCAAACATCGGGATATCGATCCGCTGCCCCACGCCCGTCTTTTCACGATGATAGAGCGCGGCACACAATGACGTTGCGGCATACAAACCAACCGTGCGATCCACCAGATTGGATGGAACATAGCGCGGCACATCAGAACCTGCCTGTTTAATGAGCGACGGCAAACCAATCGCCCCCTGAATCAGATCATCGAAGGCCGGCTTATGCCCATAAGGCCCGTCTTGACCAAAGCCGAAAGTACCGGCATACAAAATGCGTGGATTAATTTTTTTTACTTCGTCGTAACCGAGCCCGAGTCGCGCCATCGCTTGTGGCCGCACGTTATAGAGCAAGATATCCGCCGTCGCGATGAGCTTTTTAATTGCTTCTAGCCCGTCCGCTTGCTTCACATCCAACACCATGCCGCGCTTGCTGCGGTTGACATGCAAGTACAGCGATCCCATCCGCGGATGCTGCATCGGCCCGACGTCGCGGACCATATCACCGGAAGGCGACTCAACTTTAATAACATCCGCCCCCATATCACCCAATAGCTGGGCCGCATACGGACCCATCAATATCGCAGTCATATCGACTACGCGTATACCTTTCAGTGGACCACTCATTATTTAACG
>CANFEI010000156.1 GCA_947445495.1 Alcaligenaceae bacterium | reverse complement strand
TCTGCTCCGCACGGTACACTAAAGCCTTAGGCTCCGATACCTTCGCGCGGGTAGTGCGGTAGACCTAGCCGCCACGGAGCACCATCATGTCAATCGCAGATATTCGCCAGAGTTACGATAAGCACACCCTGCTAGAAAAAGACGCTAAGCGCTCCCCCTACGAGCAATTTGGGCAGTGGTTTAACCAGGCGCTCGAATATAAAGTGCCCGAGCCCACCGCCATGACACTGGCAACCGCCGATGCGCAGGGCAGGCCCTCGGCACGTATCGTGTTGCTCAAGGGCTACGATGAGAATGGCTTTGTTTTCTATACAAATTATGAATCTCGCAAGGGGCGGGACTTGCTCGTGCAGCCTTGGGCGTCTCTTTTATTTTTTTGGCAGCCTCTTGAGCGCACCATTCGGATCGAGGGCTTAATTGAGAAGGTCTCTGCAAACGAATCTGACGAATACTTTCACAGTCGTCCGCTTGGCTCACGCATTGGTGCCTGGACATCCGCACAGAGCCAACCCACCACCATCGCTGAACTAGAAGCCCGTCAACAAACCATGGCAGCCAAGTTCGGTGACACACCACCACGCCCGCCGCACTGGGGCGGCTATCGCCTCAAACCCGAATATTTTGAATTCTGGCAAGGTCGCCCCTCACGTCTGCATGATCGTCTTACATACGTGCCCTCGAGCGCCAACGGCTGGACACTTGGACGGATCTCTCCCTAATATGCATGCCTCATCACCGGACTTTGATTCCAACTTTTTTAAATCTGCGCTCGGACGATTCCCTACCGGCGTGACGATCATCACGGCATCGTTGCCTGGTCAACCGCCAGTTGGTTTGACGGCGAGCTCATTCAATTCGGTTTCGCTCGATCCGCCTTTAGTCGTTTGGAGTCTCTCACGCAACTCCTCCTCGCTTGCGACGATTCAACAGTGCGATCGTTATGTCATTCAAGTGTTGGCAGCCGATCAAATGATGTTTGCTCAACGATTTTCAAAAGGCACCGCAGCCGAGCGCTTCGAGGGCGTGGCATTAACGACTACTCCCAACGGCTCGCCTAGGCTTCAAGCAAACTGTTCCGCCTGGTTTGAATGCGCGAATCGTAGCCGTTACGAAGAAGGCGATCATTTTATTTTTGTTGGTGAAGTCGAGCACTGCGCACGCAACGATAGTCTCCCCTTGATCTATCACGCGGGCGGCTACGACTTGACTCCCTCACCCACTGACACCAAACGTTAAACAACATGAGTACGGATATTGATTGCATCGTTATTGGTGCTGGCGTTGTCGGACTCGCGATTGCGCGCGCACTCGCTCTCTCTGGACGTGAAGTCATGGTGGTCGAGGCTGCTGAAGGGATAGGCACCGGCACGAGCGCAAGAAACTCTGAAGTCATACACGCTGGCATCTATTACCCTGCTGGCAGTTTGAAAGCAAAGCTCTGCGTACAAGGCAGAAAAATGCTTTACGCTTACTGCGCAGAAAAAGGCGTCGCTCATCGGCGTATCGGCAAACTCATCGTCGCGACCAGTCAAGATGAAATCGCCAAGCTTGATGATATTTTGAGCAAGGCCCGCATCAACGGCGTAGACGACATGGAGTTGCTCAGCGCAGCCCAAGCGCAAGCGCTTGAGCCAGCATTGTTTTGCACGGCCGCCCTGCACTCCCCTTCCACAGGCATCATTGATAGCCATGGCTTGATGCTTGCCTATCAAGGTGATGCCGAAAACGCTGGTGCACAGTGCGTTTTCCACACACCCTTGTTATCAGGCGACGTGCGTCGTGAGGGGGGATTCACTCTACAGTTTGGTGGTTCGGATGCGATGCAACTGAGCTGCAATGTGCTGATCAATGCGTCGGGTCTACACGCGCCGACACTGGCGCGTACCATTCGCGGCATTCCACCAGCATCCATTCCGACCGAATACTTATGCAAAGGTAGTTATTTCACGCTACAAAGCAAAGCGCCATTCACCCGCTTGATTTATCCGACACCCCACCACGCTGGACTAGGCGTGCACCTAACCCTTGATCTCGGTGGTCAAGCCAAATTCGGTCCAGACACCGAATGGATTGACAAGGTCGACTATGACATCGATGCCAATCGCTGCGCTGGTTTTTATGAAGCGGTGCGCACCTACTGGCCCGGGATGCCTGATGCGAGCCTGTCCCCTGGCTACACTGGCATCAGGCCAAAAGTTTCTGGACCACACGAGCCCGCTGCAGACTTCATGATCGTCGGGCCGGCAACACATGGCGTGCCCGGACTGGTTAATCTGTTCGGCATCGAGTCCCCTGGATTACCCTCCAGTCTAGCCATCGCTCAAGAGACTCTCGCACGACTTCACGTCTAACCTTGGAAAAACCATGTCTCATCCCGTTCCAGATTCTCACGGTATCAACCTTTTTGAAGCGGACTCGGGTAAAGACCTCCTCGCCTGCTATCTTCCGAAGGAACTACACCAGCATTTGTTGCCACACCTGACAAGGCTTGGCGCCCTCGCAGGCTCACTGCTTGATGACTTAGCGGGCGTGGCCGATAAGCACCCGCCGACATTATCCGTACGTAGCCGCGCGGGCATTGATGTATCGCACGTCAACAAGCACCCCGCCTACGTCGAGCTAGAGCGTTTCGCCTACAGCGAATTCGGACTGGCTGCTCTCTCCCATCGCGGGGGCGTTCTGGGGTGGCCCACCCCTATGCCACCGGCTGCAAAATATGCGTTGACCTATTTATTTGTTCAAGCGGAATTCGGCTTGTGTTGTCCCGTTAGCATGACTGACTCCTTGGCGCGCACCTTACGAAAATTCGGCGATCCAACGCTTGTCGAAAAAGTGCTGCCCATGGTCACCACACAGGACTTTGATACCTTGCACCAAGGCGCCATGTTCATGACAGAACAAGGTGCCGGCTCTGACGTCAGTGCCACCGCCACGCAAGCGCAGCAGAACGCCGCCGGCGACTGGTTGCTCACTGGGGATAAATGGTTCTGCTCTAATCCCGATGCTGGCTTCGCAATGGTGCTGGCGCGCTCTGAGTCCGTCGATGGGTTGCATGGCGTCTCGCTGTTTCTGCTGCCGCGCACGCGTCCCGACGGCACGCCCAACAATTACCGCATTCTGCGACTCAAAGATAAGCTCGGCACACGCTCGATGGCGAGTGGCGAGATTCGCCTTGAAGGCGCCTTTGCTTGGCTCGTCGGTGAACGCGGCATGGGCTTCAAACAAATGGCCGATATGATCAACAACTCGCGCCTTTCCAACGGTGTCCGTGCGGCGGGCTTGATGCGTCGGGCATTAACAGAGGCCTTATATGTCGCAAAAAATCGTCGCGCCTTTGGCAAACACCTAATCGACATGCCTCTGATGCAGCGTCAGTTAAGCAAAATGGCGATGGCGACCGAACAGGCGAGGACGATGGTGTATCAAACGGCACAGGCACTGGCCGCGGCGGACGAAGATCCAAGCAAGCGTCCTTTGATGCGGATTATGACGCCCCTGATCAAGTTTCGCGCCTGCCGCGATGCCCGCAAGGTCGCTGGTGACGCGATGGAAGTGCGCGGAGGCTGTGGTTATATCGAAGAGTGGAGCGACCCACGCGTGCTGCGCGACGCACACCTAGGCTCCATCTGGGAAGGGACAAGCAATATCGTTGCCCTAGATGTCTTGCGCGCGATTCAGCGTGAGGACGCCCTGCCTGCGTTGCGTGCGCATGTGGAGGCACTGCTAGCAGACGGTACGCCGGTTTCACCCGCGTTGGCGGCTCTGCAAGCGGAGCGCATTGCGCGCGCCTTTGCGTTTGCCGAGAGCGCAAGTGCCTCCAATACTTCCGAACAAGCCCGGCAAACGGCCAGCGCGCTTTACCATGTCGTGACGATGGCGGGGATGCGCTGGGAAGCCAAACACGCTGCCATGCCCATCCGGGCAAAACTGGCCGATTTAGTGCTGCAACACCGCCTAGCCGCCAGAGATCCGATTGCCGACACCTTGCTGGCAGATCGCGACCTATGCGAATGGCTGGGCGCCTCAATTTAATTGGGGTTGCCGGGTAAAACGCCTCTGCAACAAGATATGATTAAGCCCATTCCTTTCACAATAAATGACTAAAAAATAATGAGCCAAGCCCCTTCAGCCAAAAACTCGCGCACCGGCGGTCAAATTCTTGTTGGTCAACTGGTCAGCCATGGTGTCAAGCATGTGTTTTGCGTGCCGGGCGAAAGCTTTTTAGCCGTGCTCGACGCACTCGTGGACGTCAATATCGACGTCACTGTTTGTCGCCAGGAAGGCGGTGCCGCCATGATGGCTGAT
>CANFEI010000155.1 GCA_947445495.1 Alcaligenaceae bacterium | reverse complement strand
CAAAAGAAAACTTGGCGCGTACGCGACACGCGACGCACACGTGCGCCGCGCACCAAGAGCCAAGCGCTTAGCACGAAGCACGTCACCAAAACCGGTGACAATTCCCAGGGGTTCACCCAACTCAGCCAATCCATCACACAACCTTTAAAATGATCGGGGATCGGCGCACAATCCACGCGTGGAATTGTAGTATGTTAAGAGCAATCAATCAGACCCGCCGCCACCGTAACCAACGTCGATCTCTTTTCGCAGAGAACCCAGGCCTCATGACCCACGCGCACAACACATTCAGCCCTTTCCATCGTCGTCGCCAGCAGATTCTGAGCTGGATGCGCAGCATGGGTGGCGGAATCGCTATTTTGCCCACGGGTCCCGACATTTCGCGTAACCGAGATAACCATTACGCGTTCAGATACGACAGCGATTTTTTCTATCTCACAGGCTTTACCGAAGCGAATGCCTGGCTCGTGTTGATCGCAGGTGAAGCAGATCGAAGTATTTTATTTTGCGAAGCTAAAGATCCGCTCAGGGAAACCTGGACCGGAAAACGTTGGGGGCCGACTGCAGCGGCGGAACACTTTGAGTTTGATCAAGCCTTCGCCACGACCGAGCTCGAGACGCAAATTCCCCTGTTAATGACCGGCTTAAAAAATCTGTTTGCCAACACCTCGCGCAGTCGCAGTCCTCAATATCTGACGCAACTGCATGCTTGGATCAGCACCGCTCAAACTACGTTGCGGGGCGCACGCGCCACACCCACCCATTGGCTCGATATCGGCGAAACACTTAGCGAAATGCGCTTAATCAAAGATGCGCACGAGCTCGATACGATGCGGCGTGCAGCCGCAATTTCGGCGCTCGGGCATGTGCGCGCGATGCAGGCCGCGCAACCTGGACGTCACGAGTACGAACTTGAGGCTGAACTGTTATATGTCTTTCGCAAGAACGGTGCGCAATCTGTCGCCTACGACAGCATCGTTGCGGCCGGCAGTAATGCGTGCACCTTGCATTACCGCGCTGGCAATACGGTCATGCGCGACGGCGATCTGGTCCTCATTGATGCGGGTTGCGAGCTCGACGGCTATGCCTCGGACATCACACGCACGTTTCCCGCGAACGGCCGTTTTTCAGCCGCGCAACGTGCGCTTTACGAAATCGTTCTGGCGGCCCAGCGCGCTGCCACAGCGTGCGTATCACCTGCCCACCACTGGAATGCCGCCCATGAAGCTGCAGTGCGTGTCTTGGTCCAAGGTCTCCTTGACGAAAAACTTCTCACAGGATCGCTTGAAAAAAATATCGAAACCGAAAGTTTTAAACGCTTTTACATGCATCGAACTGGACATTGGCTTGGCATGGATGTCCATGACGTAGGCGAGTATCGAACACCTCCTGCAGGCGCAGGAGAACGTGCCTGGCGAACGCTGGCGCCAGGTATGGTGTTGACGATAGAGCCAGGCTTGTATGTCACGCCTTCGCCAGATGTGCCAGAGCTATTTTGGAATATTGGTATTCGTATTGAGGACGACGCAGTGGTCACGCAACACGGCTGTGAATTAATGAGTAGGGGTGTACCCGTAGAAATTAGGGACATCGAGGACTTGATGCAACACAAAGATTGACATACAAATAAGTTTTGGAATCCTTGGACTCGATGCCAATGACGTTCGATCCTGTACAGTTTGAACCCTTAGGCGGCATTTGCGTCATCGCGCAAGACGACGCACAAAACGCATCGATCATGCGCACGCTTGGGCAATGGTGCGATGAGATGCGGGTACGCGAATTCGTCACGATTGAGCCGCTGCGTTTCCAAAACACTACCATCGTACATGCCCACGCCAATGCCTTGCTCATGGAGAGCGCTCCCGATGCCGACATGCGTATGCTCGCATCTAACTTTGGCTTCTCGACCACAGGGCCCGAGCACGAGTTGCTACGCGAGATATTCTTATCTAAAGCGATTAGTCCGGTTGCATCGAGTTTTCCGAGTATCGACGAACTGTTTGCCGCAATCCGCATTCGTCGCAACATCGCATTGATTGCGCGCCGCACTGAGCTATGGTTCAGCATCGACGAAGACACTCGCCCCCCTACCCACTGGAAACAACTTAGTACAGATAGCTTCGCGTTGATTGCGGGCCAGTCACTACCCCGCGCACTCGAATACGCCCTCTGCCCAGACATGACGGGACAACGCTACGGTTTCGCCTGTCGACAAGCTTCTGAGTATTTGATGTTGGCGGGCTTGGTGCAGGAGCTAGAGACAACCAACCCAAAATTACTTGAAGTAATTCAAAACCGCTGGGCGCATGCTCCACTTCGCGGAGAATCCTTCATTAACGCATTTTTAATGGAGCGCGGCTCGCGTGAACGACCCTTCCCCAAGCATCATTACGTCCCCGGAAGCCGCGTCTGGTTTAAGAATCCCGACGAATACTCGACAGACGTAGATGGGTTTGAAGGTTCCTGGGTGGTCTACATGGGCGCCGGGAAGTTCGTCAATCTGTGGGACAAAGCCGAACCCTATCCAATCGACACCAAATGCTTAGAAATCTACCATTGGCGTCACTGCGTCGAACAAACTGCAGCAGGCGTATCGCGCATAAACGAAGATCGCGTCAAAGAAATGATCGCGGCATCAACGCTAGACGCCACCGTTAAGCAAGGCATTTTGACTCAGATGATGGGATACCGCGCGCCAGTCGGCGTGTATGGCGAAGGTGGTTGTATCGATCTCACGCGTGAGCATGCACGTTGGGTCTGCCCCCAAACAACCAACATCAGTATTTAGCCCTTCAGGTCGAGGCCGTCTAACCAACCGAGTGCGGACCAGACATAAATCACAATCATCGCGATCCCGAACATCAACGCGACAGTACCGATCAAGAGGGTGAAGCTAGCCACCAATACGGGCCCCCAGCCGCTGGGCTGATGCCGCACCAGCCCGGGGTTGTAGCGCGCATCAAAGCGCTGGTCACTCATGAGGCACAACACAATGGCCTCAACAAACCCAGCCAAAGTGGGGATGAACAGTAAAAAAAACGCAGGATTTTCCCACCAGATGTCGGCAAAGCCGCACGCGACCATCAGCCCCACACTGATTAAGGACACGAGCCACGCATAAGGGCGTTGCAAAACCCACCAATGCGCGCCGACGCAACCCAGAACAGCGGCCAAGAGCCCCACCGTCACTTTATTTCGAAATGCTGGAGCTGCTTGTTGAATAGTCATGGTGCCGAGGCAAAGAAAGGTCACTTACGTTGAGCCGCAAGAATAGCCTATCCCGATCTAAGGATTCAACCAAAGACCTTAGTCTGGTCCCACGATAGAATGTGGCATGCCTTCAGAGACCCCAACCTGCGAGTTTGACATTGCCATCCTGGGTGGTGGCCCAGTGGGCTGCGCCCTCGCCTTGCTACTCGCGCGACTCAGTCCGAGGCCTGAGCGTATCGTCATGTTGCAGTCAGATGCTGCCTCGCGCTACGGTCATACGCCGGACACGGATCCTAGAGTCCTTGCGGTGAACCATGGCAGTCGCGTTTTACTCGAATCCTTAGGTGCATGGCCCGAACGCTACGCCGACATCCGCACGATTCACGTCTCACAACGCGGTCGTCTGGGGCGCACGTTAATTAAACATACGGATTTCGCGGTACCTCAACTAGGCTGTGTGCTGCGGTACGGGGCGCTCATCGAACAACTCACTCGCGCTGTTCAAGCAAGTGGCGTGAGCGTACGTCACGGAGCCAGCGCGCAAGTCATGCATCAAGACGCGCGTGGCGTGCAGCTTTCGCAAGGGCAAGACAACCTACATGTCGCAATGGTTGTTCAGGCCGATGGCGGCAGTCCGACCGAAATTCGCCGCACCTACCAACAAATGGCGCTGCTCACGCGAGTGCGGGCGAGTCTCCCACGCACAGGCTGGGCGTTCGAGCGCTTCACACGTGAAGGGCCCTTAGCGATCTTGCCTCACCCCGAAGCGACGGATCAACAATCAATCGTGTGGTGCTGTGCACCTAAGCGTGCTGAATATCTGCAGACACTGAATGCGGCAGACTTTTCCCTTGCACTGACGCAGGCGTTTGGTGGGCGGCTTGGTTCGCTTGACGTACAAGAGAAGGTCTCCTTGTTCCCTCTCGCGCTAAGCGTGCGCGCCGCTCCGGTCAATGGACGCATCATCGCAATTGGCAACGCAGCACAAACGCTCCACCCAGTGGCCGGTCAAGGGCTGAACCTCGGCTTACGCGACGCCGCCAGCCTGGCGATCGCGTTGCGTGACTGGCTTCCCGTGACAAACCAAGAACCAAGCACAGCGCTTGAGCAGTTTTTGCGTAT
>CANFEI010000154.1 GCA_947445495.1 Alcaligenaceae bacterium | reverse complement strand
CGGCAGAGCAATGCATGAGGAATGATGCCGATTTCGCGAAGTTTTTGTACAGAGTGCTGTGTCGGCTTGGTCTTGAGTTCACCGGCTGAGGCGATAAAGGGCACCAGCGTGAGGTGAATAAACGCCGCATTGTTACGCCCGAGTCGCAGGCTCATCTGACGTGCGGCCTCGAGGAATGGCAGAGACTCGATATCGCCTACCGTTCCACCGATTTCAACAATCGCCACATCGGTTGCACCATCCCAAGACTGATCAGCACCACGGGTAATGAACTCTTGTATTTCGTTGGTGATGTGAGGAATGACCTGAACCGTTTTACCTAAGTATTCGCCGCGACGCTCTTTGCGCAGGACCGATTCATAAATTTGACCCGTCGTGAAGTTATTCACTTTACGCATCTTGGACGAGATAAAGCGCTCGTAGTGGCCAAGGTCAAGATCCGTTTCAGCGCCGTCTTCGGTGACGAACACTTCACCATGCTGAAATGGGCTCATGGTGCCCGGATCGACGTTAATGTAGGGATCAAGTTTGAGCAGGGTTACCTGCAGGCCACGCGATTCGAGGATGGCGGCCAAAGACGCGGCGGCAATGCCCTTACCTAGCGAGGACACCACACCACCTGTGACAAATACGAATTTGGTCATGTGATTAACGCCCAGTTTAATGGGGCGCATGCAGGAAATTTGAATTATACCCGCCCAAAGGCTGTGTGCGCTGCAACAACCAATTCAGGGCGACACCGGTGACGCGGGGAGTGAGTCGCCCGCGGACTTCGGCGTGATACGCGTCGAGCCAGGCTACCTCGTCGGGCCGTATTTGGGTTAAATCAATACAACGGGTGTCGATCGGACAGAGAGTCAGCGTCTCAAACTCCAAAAACTCCCCAAACTCAGACGTACCCGCAGATTGATTACAGACTAAGTTTTCGATACGAATCCCCCAACGCCCTGGGCGGTACAGACCCGGCTCATTGGAGGTGATCATGCCGGGCTGCATGGCTGTGTGCGCGGCAGGAGCCGCACGGTAGGAAATGATCTGAGGCCCTTCGTGCACGTTCAGGTAGTAGCCCACCCCGTGCCCCGTCCCGTGACCGTACTCAACCAAGCGCTCCCAGAGCGGGGCCCGCGCAACCGCATCAAGCATCGGCGAGGCCACGCCCCGCGGAAAACGCAGGCGCGACAAGGCAATCATGGCTCTCAGGACAGCGGTGTAATCTGACTTTTGCTCTGGGCTCACTTGGCCAACTGGCACGACCCGGGTGATATCCGTTGTCCCACCTAGATACTGACCTCCGGAATCGATCAGCAACAAGCCATCACCCTGTATACGTGCATGGGACTGCGCAGTCGCCCGGTAGTGCGGCATGGCCCCATTCGCATTAAAGGCGGCGATCGTGCCAAAACTGCGCGACACAAAACCTGCTTGTTGGGCTCTTAAGTCAGTTAAGCGTTCATCGACCATTAATTCATTAAGCACGGTCTCGTCGGCACGATCGATAGCTTGTTCGAGCCATGCAAAAAACGTACATAAGGCAGCGCCATCCTGCTCCATCACGCGGCGCACATGTTGCAGTTCATGTTCGGTCTTTTGTGACTTAAAGAACGTGCTTGGATTAATCGAGCGCACCGTGTTTGCGACGATCGGATCGATCAAGGCGCAGGTTGTGCGCGCGGGATCGAATAGCACCGTCTCTTGGGGCGGCAGCTTGGCCAACTCACTGGCGACTGAATCATAAGGGCGCACCTCGATACCGTCTGCAGCAAGCGCGCGCGCTAAAGTCGCGTCTACTTTGCCTGGCAAAACGAACAGGGTCACACCCTCCATGCTGACGAGCGCATGCGCCATAAAAACCGGATTAAACGACACATCGCTGCCGCGCAGATTCAGCAGCCAAGCAATATCGTCCAGGGTCGAGACCACATGCCATTGCGCGCCTTTGTCTTGCATGACCGTACGGACACGGGCAAGCTTTTCACTGCGCGATTGACCGGCGATCTCAATCGGTAAGTCACGAATTGGCGCACTTGGTAAGGCGGGCCTTGCAGTCCAGCACTGGCCAGGCAAATCCAGATCGATCGTCAGTTTGATCTGACACGGCGCGAAGGCTGCCAACAATGCCTCGCGTGCCATTAAACCAAGCGCTCTGCCATCAACGGCCACGATCGCGCCTTGGGGCAGTTGCTCTGCGAGCCACTGTGTGTGAGCCGGATCCGTCGCGACACCGATCTTCAGGAGTGTCACGGGCGAGCCAACAAGCTCTGCCTCGGCCTGCACCCAATAACGGCTATCGACCCACACCCCAGCAAATGTATCGGTGATGACAACGGTTCCGACAGAACCGGTGAAACCCGTCAGCCACGGGCGCAACTGCCAGTAGTCAGGAAGGTATTCGGATAGATGTGGGTCTGCGGAGGGAATCAAGCAAGCCTGGACACCGGCTGTTCGCATCGCGGCACGCAGACAAGAGAGCGCTGTCAGAACAGTTGATTCGCTCATTTGGCTGGCTGAGCAAATTTCGCACGCAAGAACGCAATAATGCCCGGCAAAATCGACAAAAAGATGATGAACAAAATCACCAAAGTTAGGTTATCGCGCACAAAGGGCAGATTGCCAAACCAGTAGCCCGCGACGGTCAGTGACACGACCCAGATGATGGCACCCGTCACATTAAAAAACACAAACTTTTTTGGATCGTACTTAGCGAAGCCCGCAACGAACGGCGCCAGCGTGCGGGCAAAGGGGATAAAGCGCGCAATAATCACTGTTTGACCACCATAGCGATCATAGAAACCTTGCGTGTACGACAAATGCTTTGGATTGACTAGCGTCGTCCGCTCAATTAAGGCAGCCCCGAACCACCGACCCACCGCATAATTCACTGCATCACCAACAATCGCCGCAGTTGTCAACAAAACAATGAGTAAATAGATATCCATCTTTCCCATCGCGCAAATCGCACCCGCGACAAACAACAATGAATCGCCGGGTAAGAAAGGCATGAACACCAAACCGGTTTCAGAAAAAATGATGACGACTAACAGAACATAAATCCAAACACCGTAGTTCTCAATGAACTGCAGCATTGTTTTATCAATGTGCAGCAATAAATTTAGCAAACTGGTGACGAGATCCATATGAAAACCCTAGGTGTAAATCAAACTGCCGACACATCCAACTTAGCAGCTGTTTTGGCTTTGATCTCGTCGACTGTTACGCCGGGCGCGAGCTCAAGCAATTTCAAACCATTGGGCGTCACTTCCATAACCCCTAGATCCGTGATCACCATATCGATTACACCAACACCGGTGAGGGGTAGTGTGCACTGAGGCAACAACTTCAGATCGATAGTGCCGTCTTTTTTGTGCGCGACATGTTCCATCAGCACAATCACACGACCCACCCCGGCAACGAGGTCCATCGCCCCGCCCATACCCTTGACCATTTTGCCGGGGATCATCCAGTTGGCCAGATCGCCCCGCTCGGACACTTGCATGGCGCCAAGAATGGCCAAGTTAATTTTTCCACCACGAATCATCGCGAACGAATCCGCAGACGAAAAAATTGACGACCCTGGCAACGTCGTCACGGTTTGCTTACCCGCGTTGATCAAGTCAGGATCGACTTCATTTTCGAGGGGGAACTGACCAATTCCGAGTAAACCGTTCTCGGATTGCAGCCACACCTCAATGCCTTTGGGTACATGATTGGCAACCAAAGTCGGCAGACCGATCCCCAGGTTTACGTAAAAGCCGTCTTTGAGTTCGCGCGCTGCACGCGCAGCCATTTCATCACGAGTCCATGCCATGATTATTCTCCTTAGCTCGCTGCGCGAACGGTGCGTTGTTCGATGCGTTTTTCGGGTGTTGCATTGATCACAATGCGATGCACGTAGATACCGGGAAGGTGGATGTTTTCAGGCTCGAGTGTGCCGTTTTCAACAATCTTCTCAACCTCAACCACTGTGATCTTTCCCGCCATCGCAACGGGCGGATTGAAATTACGCGCTGTCTTACTAAAAATCAGGTTGCCACTGCGATCGGCGATATATGCCTTGACCAGTGAGACCTCGGGAACAAGCGCGCGCTCCATGATGTACTGCTCGCCATCGAACTCGCGGATTTCTTTACCATCGGCCACAATCGTGCCCACGCCGGCCTTTGTAAAAAAAGCTGGGATCCCTGCACCACCCGCACGCAAGCGTTCGGCTAAAGTGCCTTGGGGCGTAAATTCGAGTTCAAGCTCACCCGCCAAGTATTGACGCTCAAACTCTTTGTTTTCTCCGACATAAGAGGCAATCATCCGGCGCACTTGTCTGGTCTGCAGCAACATGCCCAGACCAAAACCATCGACACCTGCGTTATTG
>CANFEI010000153.1 GCA_947445495.1 Alcaligenaceae bacterium | reverse complement strand
GGGTCAAAATACCCAACTAGCCGATCGCCCGCCTTCACATCCGGGATGATCTGCCCAAGCGCGTCACGCCACGCTTGGCCGCGGCCAGAATGCTCGGGATGCAGTCGTAGCATCTCATCGATCGAAATCAAAATGGTCTGCTCTTTTGACAGCGTTCGTAAGTAACTCAAATCAAGAATCGCGGGTAGTTCCTCTTCAAACCGACCGGACTGTGTATACAGACTCGCCCAATAACACCGGAAGACCGTCCAGACGAAGATGCCTCTGCCGCATAATTGCCAGGTATCTCCATGCGCTTGGACGACGCGCTCAGGGAGTGCCGTCTGGTACGCCTGCGTTGTCGCCGCTTGTTTAGGATGGATGGGGGTGGTCATATTTTTGTGTGCAAGACTACTAATTAAAAACTGTGCGTTCAATTATTTGTACATAGTAGTCTATTTTATTACCAATTAGTATAAAATTGGTCTCATGCATGTGCACCTAATAGGTGAAATCCCATGATTCAAACAAGTATCGCGTCCCACTCCGCTGTCCCCCAAAAACATTCGTTTAAACAGCAGCAGTTGTTGTTTAGAGAAGCGGCCATCCTCGACACGGTCAACCAATTGCTGTCGCAAAAGGGGTTTGATCTCATGACGATGGATGAGGTCGCCGCAAATGTAGGCATTGCTAAGGCAAGTCTGTATAAACACTTCGCCTCGAAAGAGGCGTTGGCAGCGGCGTCGATGGCGCGCCTGCTTGAACACGCACTTGAAGTGATGGCCAAGCTGCCAGAGGCTGACGCATCGGTCGACAAGCTCAAGGCGATCGTCCGATGGTCCGTTAGCACCCACCTGCAGGGCGCGATGCCCTTACTCCCCTCAACGCGCTCCACGATTCAGACTGCCCTGCAGAACCACGCGCCTTATATGGACTGCTTAGGGCGTTTGATCGAGCAACTGGGTGCGTGGATCCAGCAGGCACAGTCGAGCGGTGAGTTGTCGGCAGATTTGCCTGGTGAAGTCATGCTCTACACAATCTTTGCCCGCTCATGCGATCCGGTCGCCGATTTTCTGAAACAAGGCGGCGCTTTCACTGATCAAGAAATTACAGAGATGATTGTCAGGACAACCTTCCAAGGGATGATGGGATAAATCAGACCTGCTTACCTGTGAAGACCTACTACCTCAGCTAGAATCGATCTCTTTTGTCGGATCTGCTATGTGGTTCAAAAATCTAAAGCTTTTTCGCCTCTCAAATGAGTGGGCTTGGACCTTCGATCAGATCGAAGACTTTTTAAACAAAGAGCGGTTTGCTCAGGCTGACGCCAGCGCAGCAAGCTCTGTCGGTTGGGTCGCTGTGCGTGAGCAAGACCAACGTCTGGCTTACCCGATCGGTAAACAAGTCATTTGTGCTTTTCGCTCAGAAAAAAAACTACTTCCAGCGTCAGTCATCAACCAATTTGTTAAAGCTCGCGCTCAAGACCTGGAGGAACAACAAGGTTTTAAGCCTGGCCGTAAACAGCGCCGCGATCTCAAAGAGGAAGTCACAGACGCCCTTCTGCCGCGCGCCTTCAGCCTAATCCGTGATACACGTGTATGGATTGACCCGATCAACCGCTGGCTTGCTATCGACACTGCTTCCACATCAAAAGCCGAAGAGGTCATCTCAGCATTAGGCAAGGCCATTTACCCATTCCCGGTTGAGCCAATACAAGTCAGGATTAGCCCAGCGGTTGCCATGACCGACTGGATCTCGACAAGCGCCCCTCCCAGTCATTTCACCATTGATCAAGATGCCGAGTTTCGCGCGGGCGGGGACAAAGCGGCAGCCATCCGATATGTCAAGCATGTGCTCGACTCCGAAGACATCGACAAACACATCAAGAACGGCAGGCAATGCACACGCTTAGCGCTGACCTGGAATGACCGCGTGTCCTTCGTACTGACTGAAAATTTAGATATCAAGAGAGTGGCACCGCAGGATGTCCTAGATGAGACCGAACAGTCCGCAATCGATCATGAGGCCGAAAAATTCGATAGCGACATGACCTTAATGTGCGCTGAGCTCAATCAATTACTTAGCGCCCTCCTGAATGCCCTAGAAGAAAAAACAACGATCCAAAAGGTGATTTGATATGGACTTCATGATCCAAAGCAGTATTCAAGAAACCATTGAGGGCGGGCTCGTGCTCAGCATTACGATCGAAGACCTGCACGTGCAGGCTTACATCGTTATCTCAAAAATTGACATTCATGTCGTCGAAAAAATTATTCCGCAAGCGATCTTTGAAAGCGATGCGCAAATCCACGTTGCCGGAATCACGAGAGGAACGGATATCACCGAAGAAGTCGTGCAGGTTCTTGAAAACATGGACAACGGTGATGTGGTCGCTTTTTTATGCGAAGACGCAGTCACGTACGGCGAAGCCCTCGCCGTACTCGGACTGAAACACTAAGCTTCAGATTTTTTGCGCAACTGCATCAGTAGCAGCGCCACGATACCAAGCGCCATGACCCATAAAGACACATCCACCGCATTTTTACTCGCAGCATAAGTAATGCTCGAGTAGGTCAAATAGGCGCAAGTCAGGCAAAACAAAATGGGGGTGAGCGGATAGAACGGAACCTTGAAGGGACGATCTGCCGAGGGATCTTTCACCCGCATCACGAACAAGGATACACCCACCAAAAACAAGAAAAACCAAAATACCGGGGCTGTGAATTCGACCATTGCACTAAAGCCATCGGTCTGCCACAAACCAAAAATGACCAGTACGAGGCTAATGACGGACTGCACCCATAACGCTCGCGTCGGGGCGCCTCGACCACCCTCCCAATGCCCCATGAACGACAAGGCGGGCCAATCTTTGCCCAATGCGTAATTCGTACGCGCACCCACAATCATGGTTGCATTGATGCTGGTCAGCGCGGCTGTTGCCACAAACACACCGAGTACACGTTCCCCCGCCGGGCCAAACGCCCGCCCAATCAAATCAGCGGCTGCCGCGTTACTGCTCGCCAACCCCTTCAAGCCCAAGCCTGATAGCAAAGCGAAGTTCACCACCACATAAATAATCGTTAAAACAAAAATACTGATGACGATGACCGGGACGATCGCTCTGCGTCCGCCGTGCACCTCAGCAGAAATATACGCCGCTTCGTTCCAGCCACCGTACGTCAGCAGCACGAACACCATCGCCAAACCAAACATCCCGAGACTTGGTGTTGATGAAAAATAAGCTGGCGATACAGGCGCATCACTTGCAACATAAAAACCAGCAACGGCTACTAGAATCAATCCAAACACTTCGGTCAGCGTCAGCAGCGTCTGAACCCAAGACGCGGCAGAGATACCGATCAAGTTCACGATTGTCAAAACAAGTACAACACCAATCGCCCAAATCGCGGTCGAGTAAGGCCCAAGGTTGAGTGCCTTACTCATATAGTCGCCAAACACAAAGGCTAATAAAGCAATCGAGCCCGTATTGATGACCATTGCCTTGGCCCACGCGTAAAGAAAGGAAATCGGCTTACCAAAGGCGCGCGCTAGAAAATGATAGTCGCCCCCTGCGTGCGGGTAGGTCGTCGCGAGTTCTGCATAGCACAGCGCACCCGCGAGCGAAATAAGCCCACCCGCCAACCAGGCTACCAGCAGCCAGCCCGCGTCTCCCGTTACCCCCGCCACCATGGAGGGAGTTTTGAAGATACCTGCACCAATAACAATGCCGACAATGATGGCGATCGCACTGAAGGGTGATAGTCTTTTTGAAGGTTCGTTATTGTTTGCAGGCGCGTTCATAAAGGATCAAACTTTTATTGTTAACTGCGAGTACCCGAAACTTCGTACAGTGGCGAATTCTCGAGCACATTACCTGTTAAAGCGTTGCCCTTGATTTCGACATCAAAAATGCGTGACTGACCGCTCGGGTCGACGAAGTTGAATTTCAGACGATTACCCGTGAGGACTCCACCGAGAATGGGCTGTGACTTACCCTTAATCGTGAGCGTACCGCCCACTTTTTGATAACGCTGGGTTAACTCAAGAACGTCGCCCTGACCGCCATCGATACCCTTGATTGACCATTTGCCCGCTGCATTGCCGGGAACCACCCAAAAGTAACCCTGGGTGTAGCCCGTTCCAATCACTTGATCAGGTTCCCAGTCGCCCATGTTGAAGGAGTTGGTCGCGACACGCGTGCCAGGCGCCATCTTCAGAATCGTCGGGCGCAGTTTCAAATTGAGATCGGGCAGCAAATACATCGTCAGCACATTGGCCTTTGAGAAGTCTTCCACAAAAATATCGCCGTGGATGATCTTGACTTTGTCTGAGACCCCAGCACGCTCCGCATTGCGGGTTGCAAGTGCCGCCATATCTTTGTTGTATTCAATACCGACTGATCGTGCGCCATAATTTT
>CANFEI010000152.1 GCA_947445495.1 Alcaligenaceae bacterium | reverse complement strand
GGCTCGATGGAACTGATGGGGATTACGGTACTGCGCGCTGAACGCGCCGATGAAGTCGCAGACATCGTAAGCGCTGCACTGGATGCGGCCTTTGAAGGTGGCGAGCAGGTTGCCGTGCTGCTGTCGCAAAGCTTGATCGGCCGCAAAAAGTGGCTTCGTAACTAAGGAATGAACATGACCGTACGAAACACAGCAACAGCAACAATCGATCGACGCGCCTTTGTGAAAGATCTACTCGCGAAATGCCCGGACGCACTGGTGGTGACAGGACTGGGATCTCCCACGTATGACGTCTTCGCTGCCGGCGATCGCGACAAAAACTTTTATCTGTGGGGGGCAATGGGCGGCGCCTCCCTCGTTGGTCTGGGCCTCGCGCTCGCGCAACCTGAGAAGTCCGTCATCGTTGTGACGGGCGATGGCGAACAACTGATGGGGATTGGCGGCATTGCCACGATGAATGCGCAAAAACCCAAAAACTTGACGGTTGTTGTACTGGATAATGGCCACTTCGGCGAAACCGGCATGCAACACAGTCACACCAGTCTTGGCACTAGCCTCGCGGCCGTGGCACGCGCCTGCGGTATCGAAAGTGCGTACGAAGTCCACAACGCCAGCGATCTCGCAAAAGTTGTTGATGGGGTACACAAACGCAACGGTATCAACTTCGCGCAGGTATTCATTAAAGCGGATGACTTGCCTCGCGCTCTACCCTCGCGCGATGGCGTCCATATCAAAAACCGGTTTCGTGAGACGCTTGGGTTTACACCTCTTTAATTCTAACGGTATGGTCAACATACTCCGCGACAACCCAACTATCGCTGTTTTAGGCGCCGGCGCCGTTGGTTGCTATTTTGGGGGAATGCTGGCTCGTGCCGGCAATGCGGTGACACTCATTGCGCGAGCAAACCATGTCGCTGCCATTAATAAGAATGGTCTGTATTTGGACTGCCTAAGCTTCAAAGAACATGTGCGCCTGACTGCAACAACAGATGTATCAGATATTAGCAACGCTGACTTGATTTTATGTTGCGTGAAGTCTAGCGATACCGAAGATGCGATTCGCCTGATCGCACCGCACATTAAAAAAGATGCTGTGATCCTCAGCCTACAAAATGGGGTCGATAACTACGAGCGCATTCGTGCAACGATTGCAAACCCAACATTTCCCGCTGTGGTGTATGTCGCCACTCGTATGGCCGGTGACGGTCATGTCGAGCATGTTGGGCGAGGTGAGCTCGCAATTGGTGCAGCGGATGCCCCCGGCGACTGGGCTGACACCCTTGGATCGATTGCCGCACTTTTTAGTCAGTCCGCAGTACCCTGTGCGGTTTCGCAAGACGTCAAGCGCGATTTATGGGGAAAGTTTTTAGTGAATTGTGCCTATAACGGCATATCCGCCATTGGTGCAATTGACTATGGCCAGATGGTTGAGTCAGAAGAAATTAAAACTCTCATCGATACGCTAACGGCTGAATTTCTGCTGGTCGCAAAAAGCGAAGGCGTTCATATCTCTGCCGTAGATGCAGAGAAGGTGATCGGTCAAATTCCCCACACTATGCCGCGTCAGAAGTCCTCCACTGCGCAAGATTTAATGCGCGGCAAGCAAAGTGAAATTGATTACCTAAACGGCTTGATCGTTCGCAGAGGAATCAAATACAACATTCCAACCCCTGCTAACCAAGCAATACTCGCGTTAGTTAAAATGCTTGAACGTAAAACTCTTACACCCATGCCATGATCGATCACCTAGACCATCTCGTTTTGACTACCGCACACGAAACGACGTGCATAGACTTTTATACACGTGTACTGGGTATGCGGCTTGAGTCCTTTATCGGCGGCACACCGCCGGTTGAGCGCAAAGCCTTCAAGTTCGGTAATCAAAAAATCAACTTGCATATCAAGGGCAAAGAGTTTGAGCCCAAGGCGGACCTTCCAACACCTGGTTCGCTGGATCTGTGCTTTATCGCGGACCGTCCCCTTAGCGAGGTCATCGCCCACCTAACGATGGTTAACTGGCCAATTATCGAAGGCCCTGGCATGCGCACCGGGGCAACATCAAAAATCAATTCAATTTATGTACGTGATCCCGATCAGAACCTCATTGAGATCAGTGAGATTTGGCGCTAAGGTACCTGGCGCACTAGACGAGTTAAATCATAAGGCTTTACGTTATGACTCCTGTACGCTTACTGATTTGGGCCGCACTTGCTGGCGCCTTCATCCCAGTCATGGCAATCCTGAATGGACGGCTTGGCAAGTCAATGGGCGAGGCGCTACATGCCTCAGTCATTCTCTTTGGCGTTGGTTTTTTATTTTGTTTGACTGTTGCACTTGTCCTAACAAAATCTCTACCGCAGGCTGCAGACCTAGCAAATACGAAACCTATCGAGTATCTCGGCGGATTCATTGTCGGTTTTTATGTCATTAGCGCGACTTTGCTTGCACCTCGGATTGGCCTGGCGAATTTTATTGTTTGTGCCGTATCAGCCCAAATTATCATTTCGGTAGTGATTGATCACTTTGGTTTACTTGGTGCCATGGTGCGACCTGTCAGCATGACCCGACTGCTCGGGATTGGCCTGTTGATTGCTGGAATTATCGTTACACAAATATCGGATAGTTCGTCTGCGACAAAGTAGTAGCCGCACACGAGCTGACACAGACTAGGGGGAACCCTTATGCGAGAACAGGTCGCTGGCAATGCTTTTGCATAAAGCATCAAGATCTCTTCCGATTTTGAGGCGTTCTCGAATATCATGTCATGTTGATGATGGCGCTGATGACTCAGTGTAAGTAAGCCTCTGGGCGAATGAATTGGCGTTTGCTGGGCACCATATCATTGACTATAGTATTCAAAGAAAATCGGAGATCGTATGACTACCAAAAAATTATCAAACAATGATTCGCTGCCTTCAGCAGCGACTACGCCAAATACTACCCGCCGCACAATCTTAGGTGCGACCGGATTTGCTTTGGCTGGCGGACTGTCTTTGCCATCGGTCGGCCTGGCTCAAGCCAAGTATCCGAATAAACCAATCAAACTAGTGATTCCATGGCCTCCGGGGCAAGCAACAGATCTCGTCGGACGTGCGCTGGCACAGGGTCTATCCCAAGTGCTTGGTCAAAACGTCGTGCCGGATAACAAAGCTGGCGCAGGCGGCGTGATTGGGACAGACTACGTGGCTAAGGCTGCCCCGGATGGCTACACATTACTCGCTGGTTCGGCCGGTCCGATTTCAATTAGCCCACTGCTTCAGCAAGTACCCTACGACCCAGTCAAAGACTTGACACCTATTGGTATGTGCGGACTTTCGTCCTACATCCTAGTGACTGAGCCAAACTTCCCCGCCAATACAGCGGGTGAATTCATTAAGTTGCTCAAAGCAAATCCAGACAAGTACTCATTTTCGTCATCCGGCACGGGCGCGACCGCGCACTTGGTTGCTGAAGCGTTCAATGCAGCAGTTGGTATCAAGGCGATACATGTGCCTTACAAGGGTTCATCGCCGGCACTGACGGACGTCATCGCTGGCCGCGTCTCGTACTGTATTGAAACCGCTGCGGCGACAATGCCTTTTATCCGCACCGGACGTCTGAAGGCGCTCGGTGTGTCTATCGAAAAAGGAGCTCCGTCCGCACCTGGCATTCCACCACTCGCGACAGTCGCTAACATTCCCGGCTTCAACCTCGGGGCTTGGATTGGCTTGGTCGCACCCGGGAAATTGCCGCCCGAGCTTGTTGAAACATTAAGTAAGGCGGTTCGGCAGGTGATGCAAGATCCAAATATGGTTGAAGTGTTTAGCCGTATTTCGGTAGACATCGACTTCCGCTCACAAGCAGAGACGGTCAAGTACTTGGCTTCTATTCGCACTCAGTTCACGGACGTGATCAAAAAGAACGACATCAAGATCTAGCGCTTCGAATGCGAGGGGATTGCAAGCTACTTCGTCGGGGCATCCTTGAGGAGAGCAGCGAGCTGATCTTTCCACCATTTTGCCTGAGCAGTTGTCCCGTGCCCTGACGTTTGCGGACTCGCTGGGATGAGATAAAGCTTCGCGTCTGGAATGCGAGGTAGGAGTTTGTTCATTAACCCTAGCGACGGCGGGTTGCGCTCATCGTCCTCTGCATTAATAGCGAGTACGCGGGCCTTGATTTTTTCTACATGTGGTGCGGGATCGAAGTCGCCAGAGGATTCCCATTGATAGAGATTGTCGTTCGCATCAGCTTTGAATTCAGCCGTCAGCCGTCTATCTAGGAGCTCGTCCGCCTGTTTGCGCGTTGGTGCTAAGCGGTACAAAGCCTGATCGCCTCCATTCGTGCCTACGTTAAAAAACACGGTGGCAAATTGAAGACTTTTAGGCTGTGTGGTGTAGTTACCATCCATCCATTCTGGAT
>CANFEI010000151.1 GCA_947445495.1 Alcaligenaceae bacterium | reverse complement strand
TCCGGCATATCTTCAATCGCGGCACGTGTCGACTTAGGCGAAGACCACGACTCTGGTGTTGCTAAGTCCTCTCGGGCAGGCACAAAACGCAAGGTAAACGCACGCGCGACCAAACGGGGCTGACCGCTACGAATCGGCTTAGTCCCACGCATCCATACGTTTCGTAAACCCTTTTTTAACAACACGGTCGTGAGTGTTGCGGTAGAAATTCCAGCAAGAATATCTCTTACTTTTGGATCGAGTTGCATATTGACCATGACGGGTCTCCGAATGCGTTAAATGAAAGTAGAAAATAGATAAACGAGCAGATCGCGCTATTTTAAAGCGGCGAGTTTCTTTTCCTGACGCGTTGTTAAACGTACGATATCTGCAATGTCCTGTGCACTGAGCTTCGGACCAGGCTTACGGATCGCCGCAGAAGCAATCGCGCCTCGTTGGGCAAGAATATGTTTGCGCACCGCGAGGCCTACGCCCGCCTGCTGCTCATACTTGGCTAAGGGCAAATAACAATCAAAGATGTCGAAGGCACGTTCGACATCACCGGCGGCAAACGCCTTGCATACATCGACCATCATCTCGGGATAGGCGAAGCCCGTCATCGCGCCGTTCGCGCCCCGCACCAGCTCTTCTGGCAAGAATAAACCACCCCCATTGCCTGTCAGGATAGAAATCTTTTGCAAATCACCTTTTTGGATTGCCTGACAGACCGCAGACAACTTACCCAAACCAGGCCAGTCTTCGTGTTTGAGCATCACACAACGAGGAGAGTTTTTAAGGATGCGCATCACCACCGCGGTTGACATCTGCACACCGGTCGACGTGGGGTGATCCTGCAAACACCAAGGGACCTCGGATCCCAAGGTCTCATTGACCATATCAAAATAGTTACAAATTTGATCGTCCGTGCGCAAACCCGCGGCCGGCGCGACCATCACACCGGCAGCGCCCATGTCCATCACACTTTTGGTGAGCTCACCCATCGGAGCAAAACCCGCCGCCGAGGCACCCACCACGACAGGCACCTTACCCTGCACGCGCGCAAGAACTTGACGTACAAAAGCACGCGACTCCTCGGCGGTCAGCTTGGTCGCTTCACCCATAATGCCTAAGATTGTCAGACCCGTGACACCGCGCTCTAGGCAAAAGTCCACCATTCGATCCGTGCTTGCCAAATCGAGCTCTCCGCCATCCTTGAAAGGCGTCACAGTAATGAGATAGACCCCATTTGCGGAGGGATTAAAAGCATTGACGTTCGTATTCACATTCATTCCTTGTTTGTGGCGAGCTGCCCATCCTGCGGGGAAAGTGTTCCGCGCGATATTTGCGCTGTAACATAGCACACACCATGGCGATAAATCTCTTGCCACGCTGCAGCAAAACCAATAGTCTAAGGCATCCTCAATGTGAGCGCATGCACTTAAAAACATAAGACCGGAGCCAAGAATGAAACGCACCCGCAAATTGCCCTTGTTGACACTGACCCTCGTCTTGTTCGGTCTGACACAAGCACCCTCGGTCCAAGCGCAAGATTTTCCAAAACAACCCATCAGACTCGTCGTCCCCTGGGCACCCGGTGGGAACGTTGATATCACCGCCCGCGCAGTCGCCCCATCGCTCTCTGAGATCCTCGGCCAGCAAGTCATCGTCGAGAACAAACCCGGGGCGGGTGGTTTTATTGGCTCGACGGGCGTAGTGAAATCCGCAGCCGACGGCTACACACTACTGCTGGGCTCGAGCGGCTCGGTCTCCGTTGCGCCAGCGCTCGTCGCCGCGCCACCTTACACCCCTGTCAAAGACCTGACGGTAATCGGGCCTATCCATGCAGTGCCGATCGTCTTAAGCGCGACAGCCAAAGGCAATATGAAGACCTTTGCTGACTTTGCCGTGAAAGCAAAAGCAGGGAAAGAACAAATCTCAGTGGGTTCGGCCGGAAATGGCTCTAGTCAGCATCTCGCGCTTGAGATGCTTGCGCTGCGTATGGGTGTCAAGCTCAACCACATTCCCTACAAAGGAAGTGGCCCTGCCTTGGTCGATCTGGTTGGCGGACAAATCGAAACTATGATGGATCAACTCACTGCTTCGATCTCGCACATCAAGAGCGGCGCGATCATTCCCCTCGCACAGACCGGGAAAGCTCGTTCACCCCTCTTGCCTAATGTTCCGACTTTCGAAGAGCTTGGGATTAAAGACTTCGATATGGTGACCTACACCGGTATTTTCGGTCCAGTTGGCATGCCTGCAGCGGTCGTTGAAAAACTCTCAGCAGCACTTCAAAAAACCTTGGCACAGCAGAGCGTAAAAGAGCGTTTTAATAGCTTGGGGGTCGATATCATCACCTTGGATCGCAATGCGTTCGCGGCCTATGTGAAAAAAGATTTTGAAGACAATCAGGCCATCGCAAAAGCTGCAAAGATCGTGATGCAGTAACCCAACGATCCGCCTGAGCTGCCAACAAGTGTCGAATTACACTTTCGCCAAACGCGTCATCAGGGCTTGACCAGTTTCTTTTGTTCCCAGCTTACCGCCGACATCTTTGGTCGACTCACCGGCGGCAATGGCAGCGGCGACCGCATCCTCAAGCACTTGAGCGGCCTGCTTGAATTCAGGGCGCCCCTTGCGCTGACCAAACCAGCTCAATAGCATCGCGGCGGACCAAACTTGCGAAAAAGGATTGGCGATATTCTTACCCGCAATATCTGGTGCCGAACCATGCGCAGCCTGCGCCATGGCGTAATCTGTCCCCGCATTGATGGAGGCACCCATGCCTAAGCTGCCCGAGAGCTCCGCCGTCAAATCGGACAAAATATCGCCGAACATATTGGTCGTCACAATCACGTCGTAACGTTCAGGCGTACGCACCACGTGCGCCATCATGGCATCCACAATAATTTCTTCTGTCTGCACCTCAGGAAACTCTTTACCAATCAAACGGCAAGAGTCGAGAAACATTCCGTCCCCCAACTTCAAGACGTTTGCCTTATGCACGAACGTCACATGCTTGCGTCGTGTCATCGCCAGCTCAAACGCGGCCCGAGCGATTCGCTCGCAGCACTGACGTGTGATGCGTCGTAAAGAAACGACCACGTCAGACGTGATCAACATTTCGCTGCCACCCGACTCTACGTTGCGATCCGCATAAAAACCTTCGGTGTTTTCACGCACCACAACGAGATCAAGTGGCTTATGCACCGCACCACTCCCAGGAAATGTTTTTGCCGGACGAATATTGGCAAAGAGGTCCAAACTTTTACGGAAAAATTTCGATGGATTAATTTCACCCTTGGATTCATCTTTAAAGTCATAGGTAGACATCGGCCCCAAGATCAACCCATCAGCGCTCTTGACCGCATCAAGCAACCCCGCATGGATCGTTGTGCCGTGTTTGATCAAACTTTCATGGCCCGCAATATCATGGTGCAAGTTCAAATTAAGCTTGAATCTCTTTGAGACCAACTCAAGCGCCGCGACCGCTACGGAAACAGTTTCTACACCTATGCCATCGCCTGGCAACACAATAATCTTCATGAACAATCTCTCTTTTAAGTGAATACTGCCTGTATAGCAAAGATACGCACTCTTGCCAACACGTTCAACCAAATTTCAACTGATCCGATTCGCCGATCAACTGACGCATCTGGCGCTCAAGCGCTTCGCGCGTCTCAATCCCGGATTGCTTAGCCCCGTCCAGATAAAACCGCCAGAACAAACTAGTCGTCTCGCTCACACACGCCCAAACCTGCGCATTGGCGGCCTCTGTTACCGGCACATCGCGGCTAAAGTTTTGTGCTCCGACAACTTCTCCGGTAAAACTCATATGGTCTGCCCTATCAATCTTAAGCTGGATTTTTTCTCCGACAGGCAGATGTTCATACACGAGCTCGCGCTGCGCAAGACTCACGCCCAAGCGAACTGATTCCCCATTTTTTTTAAAGGTCACATATTGATCATGAGTGCCTGTGATGCAAAAAAAAGGAATATCTATTGATTTAAGCGACTGCGCGCGCTCGGCCGAGATAGCAGTCGGCGACAGAGCAATCACCGCACGCACACGCGCGTCTCGCAGTGACTGCGCACCACTCGCTTGCCCGGCAATCGACTGCGCCGTTAAGGCACCAAAAGAATGTCCCGCCAACCCAACCCGAGACGCGTCAATGCGCGACGCAAACGCAGCCGCCCCTAGGCAATAGTCGATCGCAAAGCGACAATCCGCAACCCGCAGCCCGTATTGGGGTCCAGCGATTGCTTCGTTAATCATTGTCTTGAAGGTCTTGCCTGCTGTAACAGTCCAAATCGAATCATCGGTGACCGGGTGCGCGAGGGTGACGACAGCAAATCCCGCCCGCCTCCACGCCTCACACCACGCCGCACCGTTTGACACACCACTTCCCAAGCCAGGAGAGTACACAATCAACCCCACTT
>CANFEI010000150.1 GCA_947445495.1 Alcaligenaceae bacterium | reverse complement strand
GGCGCTCGCCGATATGGCCACTGCCGCCGCGGATCGTGAGCGTGCGCTTCAAGAGGCGCGTCGTGCACTTGGCGTGGCGCCACGTTCTGAAGATGCAGCGATGCGCGTCTTTGAGTACGGCTTAGGCGTGGACCCTGTGGCAGCGCTGCGTGATGCGGTAGGTTTTACCGCCGCGCATCCGCAGGCGCGTCGTTTGCGCATAATGATGGTGAGCCACATGACGGATTTGCGGCAGTACGACGCCGCGATGAATGAATTGCAGTCGATGGCGAAACGGGCGCCGGAAGATTTTGATTTGTTGTTTATTCAGGCTCAGGTGGCCTATCGTGCCAAGAACTTGGATCAGGCGCGCGCTTTTCTTGAGCAATTCATCAATGTGCAGACGCAGCGTCAACGTGGGTCGGCAGCCGGTGCGACCGACGCGCCCTCTGCACTGGCCGAAGCCTATCAGCTCTTTGCGCAGATAGCAGACGAGCAAGGCAAGCTTGATGAAGCAGTGAGCCTACTCGCGAAAATCGAAGATTCCTCGATGCGTTATTCGGCCCGGATTAAGCAGGCGATGATTCGGGCGCGCCAAAACCGTGTGGATGAAGCGATAGCACTGATCGATTCTGGAATTCCGCAGAGCGACGATGAAAGGATTCTCGGCTTTTCTGCAGGGGCACAGATTTTGCGTGACGCTGATCGGCTGGGTGATGCGATTAAGCGCTTGCATGCCGCAGATAAGGCGTTGCCCGATACGGTAGAGATTAAATACGAGCTTGCGATGCTCTATGAACGCGACAATAAAATGCGCGATGCGGAGCGACTTCTGCGTGAGGTCATGGCGATTGATCCCGGACACGCGCATGCGCACAATGCGTTGGGTTACTCACTAGCGGATCGGAATCAACGTTTGCCTGAGGCGCTCGAACTTATTACGCGGGCGCTGTCGCTCGCGCCGAAGGACCCGTTCATTCTTGATAGTATGGGCTGGGTCAAGTTTCGTATGGGTGATAAGCAAGCCGCGCTTGAGTATCTGGAACAAGCCTACGCCAAACGCCCTGAGGCCGATATTGCCGCCCATCTTGCTGAGGTTCTCTGGAGCCTTGGACGTCGCGATGAGGCTCAAAAATATCTCAAAGAGGGCGCGCAACGCGAGCCTAAAAATCAAACCTTAATCGACACGGCTAAGCGTCTTGGGGTTCGTCTTTGAAGGTCATGCGTTTGTGGGCTTGTGCAAGAGTTGTGTGTGGGCTGGCCTTGCTTGTGCTTGCCGGTTGTGCGACACAGCAAAGCGTCCCGCCCTTACAAACCCCTGAGGCGTTTGCACGGGCAGGACGCTTTGCTCTGCGGGTGGAAGAGCCTCTTGCGCCTACACAAGCGGTGCAGGGCGGCTTTACCTGGCGCGATGCGCAAGGTCGCCTTGAGCTAGACCTGACAAATCCCTTTGGCAATATTTTGGCCCGCATTGAGGTGACGGGTAAAAGTGCGGTCCTCACACAAAGTAATGGTGGCAAGTTAGAGGCCGCTACACCCGAAGAGCTTGTGAAAATCGCTGTGGGTGAGGCGATTCCCGTCCAAGGTTTGCGGACTTGGTTGCGCAGTCAAACAGTGGCCGGGCCCACGATGACGCAGGTGAGTCGTGATGATCAGAGGCGGGTCACGGGTTTTGAGCAGACAGGTTGGAGGATCGAACTTTCGCGGTTTGATGGCTTGGGCCCGAGGTTGTTGATTTTGTCGCGACAGGATGACTCAAAAAAAATTGTGATCCGCTTGGTGATTGACGGCACGTGAACTGCTGTGAAGGCCTGACCGACTATGCTCTATGACCTTGCCGCGCCCGCTAAGCTGAATCTTTTTCTGCATGTTATTGGCCGTCGCCCAGACGGCTACCACCTGCTGCAAACTGTGTTTCGGTTGATCGATTTGTGTGATCTGCTGGATATTGATACGCGTAGCGATGGGCAAATTGTTCGCGAAACCGATATGGTGGGGGTTGCCCACGACGATGATCTAGTGGTTCGGGCAGCGAAAGCGTTGCAACAGCACACCGGCACCAAGCTTGGCGCGCAGATGCGGGTGCGTAAGCGTATCCCTTCAGGCGCCGGTCTTGGGGGCGGGTCCAGTGATGCCGCCACCGTGCTGATCGCCTTGAATCGCCTATGGCAGACACGCCTGACTCGACAGACGTTGATGCAGGTAGGGCTCGGTTTGGGGGCCGATGTGCCCTTTTTTATTTTTGGACAAAGTGCCTTTGCCGAAGGAATTGGCGAGAAGCTCACTGCGCTAGACTTGCCGCAGCAGGCCTATTTGGTGGTTCAACCCGCGCAACATGTTCCCACGCAAGGGATTTTTCAGGATCCGGATTTGACAAGAAACACCGATCCGGTCAAAATAATGGACTTTTCTGGGCGCCAAATTGTGACTAGTTTGGGATTTGGGCGCAACGATTTGCAGCCTATCGTGTTAAAGCGTTACCCAGTTGTGCGGCAAGCGCTGAATTGGTTAGATAAAGCTGAATTTAGTGCGGGTGGTTTTAATGCGCGCATGACAGGGTCTGGGGCATGTCTATTTTTAAGTTTCCCTGACGCCACGCTAGCTGAAAATGCTCGCCAGAGATTGCTCGCTAAAATAAGTACGGATTTTTCCGATACTGCGATGACGGATGCGCCAAGTCCGATACAGTCTGTTTTAGTCTGTAACGGTTTGGACGTGCACCCTCTGCAGGATTGGGTTGATAGTTAGTTGGGGAGTCGCCAAGCTGGTTAAGGCACCGGATTTTGATTCCGGCATGCGAAGGTTCGAATCCTTCCTCCCCAGCCCAAGTGCAAAGCTGTTGAACTAACCCGCGTGTGAAGCGTCTTTTTTCAGCAGCTTTTTTGTTCCGCATCTAAATTCTTACTGTCTATGATTGCCTCGACCATGGCCAACGATAGTTTTATGATTTTTACCGGCACCGCCAATACACGGCTGGCCGTTGATGTGGTGAATCACCTAGATATGTCCTTGGGTCGAATGACCGTAGGTCGCTTCTCGGATGGAGAAGTCATGGTTGAAATTAACGAAAACGTTCGCGGTAAAGACGTTTTCGTGTTGCAGCCGACCTGTGTGCCCACCAATGACAACCTGATGGAAGTGATGGTGATGGTGGATGCGTTGCGCCGTGCTTCGGCCGGCCGTATTACCGCTGCAATCCCATACTTTGGGTATGCCCGGCAGGACCGCCGCCCGCGTTCTGCACGCGTGGCTATTACGGCTAAGGTTGTCGCGAACATGTTGCAGGTAGCAGGCGTTGATCGCGTGCTCACAATGGATTTACACGCAGATCAAATCCAAGGTTTTTTTGATATTCCGGTCGACAATATTTACGCAGGTCCCATTCTGTTGGGCGATATCTGGCGCCGCAATTTGACTAATCTCGTTGTCGTGTCGCCTGATATTGGTGGCGTGGTGCGTGCCCGGGCGTTGGCCAAACAGCTTGAGGCGGACTTGGCGATTATCGACAAACGTCGTCCACGCGCCAATGTCTCAGAAGTCATGAATATTATTGGTGAGGTTAATGGTCGCACCTGCTTAATTATGGATGATATGGTCGATACGGCTGGCACGCTCTGTAAGGCAGCGCAAGCGCTCAAAGAGAGCGGCTCAGGAGCGGTCTATGCCTACTGTACGCATGCGGTGTTGTCGGGTGGCGCGATCGAACGCATTAATGGTTCTGAGCTCACCGAGCTTGTCGTGACAGATACCATTCCTTTATCTGAGGAAGGGCGCGCTTGCGGCAAGATCAGACAATTATCCTGCGCAGCATTGCTGGGCGAGACGATTTTACGAATTTCCAACGCAGAGTCAGTGAGTTCATTGTTCGTTGACTAGAGCGTAAAGAATTTGCCAGCCACTGGTCGCGGTGGTCGGCAAACGCGTTGACTGATAGTCAGGCAACGTTTTAACCGGGTGATATCCGCCCTTTTTGGAGTTTTTCATGCAATTTAATGCAACCCCACGCAGCGTACAGGGAACGAGTGCGAGCCGCCGCCTGCGCCGTGCGAGCCGCGTCCCAGCCATCGTCTATGGTGGCAAAGAGCAGCCCGTCAATATCGAACTCGATCACAACGAAATTTTTCATGCCCTGCGCAAAGAGAAATTTCACGCATCGATTCTTGACATGCAACTTGAAGGCAAAAGCCAGCAAGTGCTGTTGCGTTCGGTTCAGTGGCATCCCTTCAAGCAAATCGTGATGCACCTGGACTTTCAGCGCGTTTCTGCGGGTCAAGCCTTGCACACCAAGGTGCCACTGCACTTCATCAACGCTGAGGTTTCGCCTGCTGTCAAAATCAGCGCAGCGATCATCTCGCACGTGTTGACTGACCTCGACATCTCTTGCTTGCCAGCCAATCTGCCAGAATTCATCGAAGTCGATCTGAGCAACTTGGTGGGTGGT
>CANFEI010000149.1 GCA_947445495.1 Alcaligenaceae bacterium | reverse complement strand
TCGGCATAGCGCGGTAACATACCCACACCATGCGAATCGTGCCCTGTCAGGTTCGCTTGAATCAAATTTTCAGTGACAAGTTCGATTTCACGCGCGTCGCTGCCAAAACCGGAAACGAGGTAGCGCACCGCAGCGCGCAAAGGCCCAATGGGGATGATGTGCATGTCTGCCATGGCGGGCGCCCTATTTAGACGTTAAACAAGAAGTTCATCACATCGCCATCCTGCACGATGTATTCTTTGCCCTCAGCACGCATCTTGCCTGCTTCTTTGGCACCTTGTTCACCTTTAAAGGTAATGAAATCCTCGTAGGCGATGGTTTGTGCGCGAATAAAGCCGCGTTCAAAATCGGTATGGATCACGCCGGCAGCTTGTGGGCCTGTTGCGCCGATCGGTACCGTCCAGGCGCGCACTTCTTTTACCCCTGCGGTGAAATAGGTTTGCAACCCTAACAAGGTGAAGGCACCGCGAATAAGACGGTTTAAGCCTGGCTCTTGCATGCCCATGTCTTCAAGAAACACGGCCTTATCGTCGTCAGGCAGTTCTGCAATTTCGGATTCAATCGCGGCGCAGATCGCCACGACTGGTGCTTTGCGTGCGGTAGCGTATTCTGTCAGGCGATCAAGCAACGGGTTATCTTTAAAGCCGTGATCACTGACGTTGCCTACGTACATGGCGGGCTTGGCAGTGATAAAGCACAGCGGTGCAATCAAGGCCATGTCTTCGTCTGACAAACCGAGTGCACGAATCGGCTGCGCATCGTTTAACTGTTTGATGACCACTTCTAGAATCGCGACAACTTTTTGTGCGTCTTTATCGCCCGAGCGTGCAGTTTTTTGATAGCGATGCAAAGCTTTTTCAGCGGTTTGCATATCGGCCAAGGCAAGCTCAGTTTCAATCACTTGAATGTCAGAAATCGGATCGACACGGCCGGCGACGTGAATGACGTTGTCGTCTTCAAAGCAGCGCACCACGTTGATGATGGCGTTGGTTTCGCGGATGTGTGACAAGAACTGATTGCCCAAGCCTTCGCCTTGACTGGCGCCAGCCACCAAGCCTGCGATATCCACAAATTCAACCGTGGCATGCAAGATGCGCTCGGGGTTGACGATTTCGGCGAGCTTGCCTAAGCGGGCATCAGGTACCTCGACCACGCCTACGTTTGGCTCGATCGTACAAAAAGGATAGTTTTCGGCGGCAATACCCGCCTTCGTGAGGGCATTAAAAAGGGTTGATTTACCGACGTTGGGCAAACCAACGATGCCACATTGCAGAGCCATGAGAATCCTGAATTTCTGAAGGGTGGAACAGCTGTATAGAATATGAGGATTGAGTTTAACGCTTTGGGTCCCGCCATGTATCTCGATGACCACCTCACTCGTCCGTTCGGATCCATCCCGGAACTGGTCCATGTCACGGCCGCAGAGCGCCCGACTCAACCAGCCTTAATACTGGATGGGCACGCCCTCAACTACGCTGAGTTGGATACGCTGATCGGACAGGTCGCCGGCAGCCTGCAACGGGGTGGGCTAAGACAAGGCCAGGCCGTCGCCGCCTGTGCGAGCACCTCCTTTGAATACGTTGCGCTATTTTTAGGTGTTCTTCGGGCGGGCGGGCTCATGACCCCTCTGCCGCCCTCCGCCACCCCGCAAAACCTTTCTGCCATGCTGGCCAACTCTGGTGCCACGATCTTGTTTCTGGATCAAGCTTGCGCGCGCCAATGGTCAACCGACGACCAGGCCGCAGAGGGGCTCAAGAGGGTGTGGCTCGACAACTCCTCAGGCGGAGCAGCAGACTGGTCGAGCTGGGTCGCCACAAACTCCGCCCCTACCCCCGTCTTTCCCGAGCCACACTGGCCTTTTAATTTGATCTATTCGTCCGGCACGACCGGGACACCAAAGGGAATCGTGCAGCCGTGCTCGATGCGTTGGGCGCATGTGCAACGGGCTGCGACCAATGGCTATGGTCCAGATACGATCATGCTGGCGCCCACCCCTCTGTATTCCAATACGACTCTCGTCGCACTCTTGCCCACGCTAGCCTTGGGTGGCACCGTGATCTTGATGTCGAAGTTCGATACCCGTCGCTATTTAGAGCTCGCCCAGCAGCATCGCGTCACACATACGATGCTCGTACCGGTGCAATATCAACGACTCATGGATGATCCCCATTTTGATGCGTTCGATCTCTCGTCTTTTGAAGCAAAGTTTTCGACGAGTGCACCTTTCGGTGCCACACTCAAGGCCGAGGTATTGCGCCGCTGGCCAGGCCGTTTGACTGAGATCTACGGCATGACCGAAGGCGGGGGTCGCTGTGAGCTCGAAGCCCACAACTATCCTCACAAACTCCACACCATCGGAAGACCGGCAAGCGGACACGATATCCGTCTGATCGACGAACAGAGCCGTGAAGTCTCACCAGGTGAAACCGGTGAAATTGTAGGTAGCTCTGCGGCCATGATGGAGGGCTATTTCGGCATGCCCGAAAAAACGCGCGAGGTGGAATGGTTTGACGCGAAGGGTAAGCGCTTTATTCGCACCGGCGATATCGGACGTTATGACGAAGACGGCTTTCTGATTTTGTCTGACCGAAAAAAAGATATGGTCATCTCGGGCGGCTTTAATATTTACCCGAGCGATCTCGAAGCCGAACTCAATCAACACCCCTCAGTGCGTGAGTCCGCCGTCGTGGGTGTCCCGTCAAGACAATGGGGTGAAACGCCCGTTGCCTATGTGGTGCTGCGACCGCACGCAACGGACACCGCTGACGTCTTACTTGGTTGGGTCAATGCAAGAGTAGGCAAAACCCAACGTTTAGCTGATTTGCTGTTGGTTGAGAGCCTCCCACGCAGCGAAATCGGCAAAGTCTTGAAGCGACAGTTACGCGTGGAATACTCAACTAAAAATTAAGTGGATCCATTTGCGAATTGGAGTCCTATCAACACGACAGCAAGTGGCCCCGCATTGAAGAGGGCATGCAACAACATCGCCGCACCGATACCGCGCTCGACACGCATCCAGGCTAATACCTGGCCCGTCACCCACTGGGGGAGTACCAACACCATCATCATCCACCACGCCATCTGCTCAAACTGGAAGTTATGCAGATGCAACGCAGCGAAGGCCAGGACCGACGCGTGCATGACCCATGGGAAATACCGGCAATAGGCTCTAAGCCATGGCCAGGCCCAGACGCGTGGCATCACGTTCCAGCGCCCCAACCACCATAGCGTCAATACCGACGCGCCGAGCAAACTGCCGGCCCACCATTGCATCCCATTTAAAAAGACCAGGATAAGCACCGGCACCAACCAGAGCGCATGGATCGGACGCCTGAGGCCAAAGCGAAACAACAGCTCTTCCACGATAGGCGCCCAAATTAACGCCAGAAACCAGGGGAGATTGCGTACATCGATCCGATGCGTCGCACCACTCAACTCGAACACGGTCAACACGAGCGGGCCCAATAAAACGATATTGACGAGCCAAAGCATCGCCGCCCACGCCAGCAATCTCTTGGGTGCAATGCCTGGCCACCAATCCGCGTGCCAGGCTCCAAACGCGCGCGCCGCGGCAGGACGGTTAGCGAACGTTCTTTTTAGGCTTGGGCGTCTAATAAAGCGAAGACACTGCGTCAACTCTTCACGAAACGGCGATAGGCCTGTCGCGCGATCTTGTTGACTCATACAGGGTTATCGCGATGCAGCTGTGCTGTTGCACGTACAAAGTCACCCGCTAAAAAAAGTGGCATCACAGCTCGACAACGCGTCAGGCAATCATCAATCGCGGCCTGATCTTCTCGGCGAGGCGGATGCAAAACGAAATCTGCGACCTCTTGGGTCAGATTAAGGGTTCGCGGGTGACCAATCCCCAAACGCAAACGCCAAAAGTCTGCGCTACCCAGCACCGACTGGATATCCCGCAACCCGTTATGACCGGCGTGACCGCCCCCTTGCTTGACTTTGACCTGGCCTGGAAAGAGATCAAGCTCGTCGTGCAGTACCAAGATTTCTTGTGCTTCCAATTTATAGAAGCGCGCTAAAGCGCCGACACACTGGCCTGAACGGTTCATATATGTTTGAGGCTTGGCAAGAACGACCTGCTCGGCCTGTACTCGCGCCTTGGCCACCAGCCCTGAAAAAGACTTTTCACTGGTAAAGCTCGCACGCAAGTCCTCTGCAATCGCATCGACCAACCAAAAGCCCGCGTTATGGCGCGTGCGCTCATAATCTGCGCCTGGATTGCCGAGACCCACGATGAGTTTGATTGAATTAGACATGTCTGCATTAGAAAGCAAAAGCCCCGCTTGCGCAAAACGCTAGCGGGGCGATTAGAACGTGCAGTCCCTGAACCCGAAAGGGCTCAGAACCATACGAACCTTAAGCGGCTGGTGCAGCGGGGGCTGCGCCTTCTGGCTTGGCGTCAG
>CANFEI010000148.1 GCA_947445495.1 Alcaligenaceae bacterium | reverse complement strand
CTTGCGTGTCAACCACTTGGGGCTCAGTTGGTCCAGCATAACCAGTTAGCGTGTTGCCGCCGGATTCAGCAATCTTTTTTTCCCAGGCGGCTTGTTTGGCCGCGAGGCCTGAAATCCATCGGTAGGCCACCTGTTCAGCATGGTAGTAGCGCACGCCGATGTAGGTCGCCCAGCCTACACCAATAACGAGTAGACAGGCCAGCAGGATCTTTGAGAGAAATTTGACTAAATCGGACATACCCAAATCCAGGGACGGACGTTACGGCTACGCATCACGGCAGCCTTGCGCCCAGAGCATACTGAGATTAACACCCTCGCAAGAATTGCGGAACTTTTGCACAAATCAATCGTCTTATTGGCACTCGCTAGCCCAGAGTGCTAAAATGGCATCGAAAGCTCCGAGGTCAGGAGCCAGTTTAATGACAACGAGTTCTACCGCTTTGATACTGCAGCCTTCACAACTCGCGATGGCGATCTCGAACCCCGGCGCATTGGGAACGATTGATGCCTACATTTCGACGGTTAACCGACTGCCGATGCTCACTGCTGAGCAAGAGACGTTGCTTGCGCGTCGCCTGCGCGACGAGCAGGACATTGCTGCGGCCCGTGAATTGGTGTTGTCGCATTTGCGTTTAGTCGTTTCGGTGGCGCGACAGTACCTCGGATACGGCCTGCCGCATGCGGACCTGATTCAAGAGGGTAACGTTGGCCTGATGAAGGCTGTTAAGCGGTTTGATCCCGAGCGTGGCGTGCGGCTTGTGTCGTTCGCCGTGCATTGGATCAAAGCAGAAATTCATGAATACATCGTCCGTAACTGGCGGATGGTGAAAGTTGCAACAACGAAGGCGCAACGTAAGCTTTTCTTTAATTTGCGTCGGATGCGCCCTGATGGGCAGACCCTCGATCCGCGCCAAGTTGACGAAATTGCGGCCAATTTAAAAGTCCGCCGCGAAGATGTGCGCGAAATGGAAGTGCGTTTGTCTGGGCGTGAAATATCGCTCGAAAACCAGAACGACGATGACGACGTGTACGCGCCCATTGCCTACCTGTCAGACAACGGCCATGCGGATCCAGCACAGGTTCTTGCTCGGCGAGACGCGGACGCCATGCATGGCAGCGGTTTGGAAAAGGCGCTTGAGCAGCTTGACGAGCGCTCACGGCGCATCGTTCGCGCGCGCTGGTTGCAAGATGAGGGCGGCGCAACCTTGCACGACTTGGCCGCAGAGTTTGGCGTATCCGCTGAACGTATCCGTCAAATCGAAGTCGCTGCGATGAAAAAAATGCGGGTGGCGCTAAGCGCTTAATTTTCGGCCGCGCGGCGCCATAAGTCTTCGGTCAATACGATCGAGGCCTCAAGTGTAAAGTCGCCTGCCACCAGCATTTCATAAATCGTTGCCGGTACAAAACAGTCGATCTCCATCACCTCACCATCCCGATTTTTCGGGATGATGCCGTCTGTGAGCACGCACTCGCAGGTTAGAACCTCTTCACATTGATAGCCCTCTGGGATTTGGCGTAGCATGCGGGTGATTTTACGTAGGGGCGACCGATTCTGAATGTCCGCAAGGTCGAGTCCGGCCTCTTCGTCTGACTCGCGCTCGAGCGCCAAGTCGGCTGGTTCCCCAGCACTCACCAAGCCTCCGACCAAGGTGTCCCACATACCTGGGTCAGTGGCTTTGGTCAGGGAGCGCCTGGCCACCCATAGCTTGCCGTCTTGCGACCAGCCGCTTAAGTGCACGGCTTGTGTAATCAGCCCGAGTGGGCGCATGGTGCCACGTTCAATTGCACCGATCGGTGCGCGGTCGGGGGCGTCTGGCATCACATCCAGCAATTCGCCGCGCCAACCGGGCGTTTTGCCGGCCTGTCGCAAGGCTAGGGCGATTTCAGCCAACAGGTTATTCAGCGCCTCGCCTGTCGCGTGAGTGCGTCCAAAATCGGCGCGATTGGCCGCAAGCTCAACCCCGGGTATGTTGGCGATGGCTGAAACGGCCCCAGGAAAAAGCGTTCCACAGCGGTGGCCAGCGATAAACAATGGCAGAGAGCCGAGGTGTGGCGCCTGCGCCGCGCGAGACAGTAAGGTCTGCAGAAGGCGGTACAAGTCGGCTTTATAGGGGAGGCGGTTGATCTGTTGCATCGATATTGGTTGTCAAATGGGGTTTTAAGATTGTAGTGGAGCAAGCTAGATGAGCCTCCGCTATAATCCCTCCCGTTTCCAAACGATACGCGGGCTTATGCGCACGTGGCCTTGCCACAGAATAAGCCTTCTGATAATTTTTGCGTAGTATCTGTTGCGGGTTGAAGCTCGTTCGTGAACAGAGAAGTGCGATGTGTTTCGAGGTAAGCATGAAGAAGTTGATAGGGTTGCTGGGTGCCTGTGCCATGTTCTGGACCGGCGCCTCCAGTGCACAAGTTAAAGATATGCCGGGTGGCCCACGTGTCAATCAACTTAATCTCTCCGAGGGAGTCACCCAGATCGCGCGCGACGTGGCGTGGTTGCACTGGTTCATGCTCATCGTTTGCCTAGTGATCTTCGTCGCCGTTTTTGGCGTGATGTTTTACTCAATCTGGGCGCACCGAAAGTCTAAAGGGTATAAGTCTGCAACCTTCCACGAGCACATGGGTGTCGAAGTCGCTTGGACGGTCGTGCCATTCTTGATCGTGATTGCCATGGCCTTGCCCGCAACACGCACAGTCGTTGCGATGAAAGATACCAGTGGTGCAGATCTTACGGTCAAAGTGACCGGCTACCAGTGGAAGTGGGGCTACGAGTACATCGACGGCCCAGCCACCGGAGTAAAGATTCTCTCTAACCTCGCTACCCCGCGCGCGCAGATTGAGGGTCGTGAGCCCAAGGGCCCAACTTATTTGATGGAAGTGGACAATCCTCTCGTTGTCCCCGTAGGTAAAAAGATCCGCGTTGCCGTCACCGCAGCCGACGTGATTCACTCATGGATGGTTCCAGACCTAGCCGTCAAGCAAGATGCAATTCCGGGATTCATACGCAACACGTGGTTTCGCGCTGACAAAATCGGTGAGTACCGCGGCCAATGTACAGAGCTCTGCGGTAAAGATCACGCGTTTATGCCAATCGTTGTCAAGGTCGTGTCTGAAGCTGACTACGCTAAATGGGCGGATGAACAGAAAAAACTACTCGCTGCGCAGGCTGACGACCCTAACAAAGAATGGACCGGCCCAGAGCTGATCGCCCGCGGAGAGAAAGTCTATGCGGCGAATTGCGTGGCTTGCCACCAGGGAAGCGGTAGAGGTGTGGTGGGCGCGTTCCCTGCGCTTGATGCGAGCAAGATCGTGATGGGTCCCAAGGCGGACAACATTCAGATTTTGCTTAAGGGCAAGGCTGGCACTGCGATGCAGTCGTACGCTGCGCAGTTAAACGATGTTGAAATCGCCGCCGTGATTACCTACACACGTGCATCTTGGACCAATGCAGGAAAGGGTCAAGATGCGGTGGTGGCACCGGCTGATATCAAGGCAGCGCGATAGTTAATTTTTAGATGGATGCGGCCGCATATCGTTGTGGCTGTTTGTAAAAATACGTTGATCACCAATAGAGCGTGTTGGTGACAGCTTAAAGCGGGATAGGAGTTCAACATGAGTAGCGTTCCAGCAGATCACGTAGCAGGTCACGGGCATGGTCATGACCATGCACACGACCATGACCACGCACACGACCATCACGGCCCATCCTTGCATGGTTGGCGTCGTTGGTTGTTTGCGACCAACCATAAAGACATCGGAACGATGTACCTGATTTTCTCGTTCGCGATGCTTTTGCTTGGGGGCGTCTTGGCGTTGCTGCTGCGTACGGAGCTGTTTCAGCCCGGTTTGCAGTTCTTCCGCCCTGAGTTGTTCAACCAATTCACGACCATGCATGGCTTGATTATGGTGTTTGGCGCCATCATGCCCGCCTTTGTTGGCTTCGCGAACTGGATGATTCCTTTGCAGATTGGTGCATCGGACATGGCCTTCGCGCGCATGAACAACTTCAGCTTCTGGCTCCTGCCCGTGGCGGGTACCTTGTTGTCGAGTTCGTTTTTTGTGCCTGGCGGTGCAACGGCAGCAGGCTGGACGCTCTATGCTCCGCTTACCTCACAGATGGGTCCAGGCATGGACATGGCGATTTTTGCCATGCACCTCATGGGCGCCTCGTCCATCATGGGCGCGATTAATATCGTCGTGACAATCTTGAACATGCGTGCGCCAGGCATGACCTTGATGAAGATGCCTTTGTTTTGCTGGACATGGCTGATCACCGCTTATCTACTCATTGCTGTGATGCCCGTCTTGGCGGCTGCGATCACAATGGTCTTGACAGACCGTCACTTCGGTACAGGCTTCTTTAACGCAGCGGTTGGCGGTGACCCGGTTCTTTACCAGCATATTTTCTGGTTCTTCGGCCACCCCGAGGTG
>CANFEI010000147.1 GCA_947445495.1 Alcaligenaceae bacterium | reverse complement strand
GGAGAAAAAGCATGGCTGATTTGTCGTTAGATTTTTGTGGAATTAAGTTTAAGAACCCGGTCGTTATTGCCTCAATTGAGACGACGAATAGTCCAGAGGTTATTCGTGAGTGTGTCGACGCGGGTGCGGGCGGCATGATCATCAAGACCCTGACCGACATCGAGGAAATGGCGCGCCTGACGCAGAACTCAAAGTACGCCATCCTGAATGAAAAGAATGAAACGATAAAGGGAAAGGTAAATAAGAACTTTGTTTTCTATAGTCGTTCCGGCTATTCCAGTACGTCGTTGCGCGAATGGATCCCACATTTAAAGGACTTGAATAAATACGCACAGGATCAGGGTTCGCACTTGATTGGTAGTGCGGGCGGTAAGACGGTACAAAGCTGGATTGATATTTGTCGCACGATCGAAGATTGTGGTCTGCCCATGGTGGAATTGAACTTTGGCTGTCCTCACCCAGCCATGATGCCTGGCGTGCACGGTGGTTCGATGATTGGTCAAGAGCCAGAGGTGGCTCGCGAGGTCACTGCCCGTGTGTGCGAAGCGGTCAAGATTCCCGTAGTGATTAAGCTCACACCAGATCAGTCGCGCGTGTTGGATGTCGCGCGTGCAGTCAAAGAGGCGGGGGCGTCGGCCGTCACGGCGACCAACCGCTACACAGGATTTTCGGTAGACATCGAAACGGGTTTGCCTCGTCTGGGCGGACCGGCTGGGATTGGCGGTGTATGGGCCAAGGCGCTTTCGCTGCGCTGGGTGAACCGTATCTACACTGAGCTGGGGATTCCAATCACCGGCTCAAACGGCATTTACGATCATCGCGATATTGTTGAGTTCATTATGACGGGCGCGCCGCTGGTCCAAGTTGGTTCGGTACTGATGCTCAAAGGCATCAAGTATTTGCCCAGCATGATCAATGGACTTGATACCTTCATGGATACCCATGGCTATCCTGACATTGCCTCGATGACCGGCATTGCTTCACGCCAGGCAGTAAAAGATTATGGCGAACAATTTCGTAAGCCGCGCATGCACAGCGAGATCGCAAGCGAGGCCTGTAAAAATCCGAGCTGCACGATTTGTATCCAAACGTGTTTTTATGACGCATTAGCGCAAGGTGACGGGAGTGTGGAGTCCATTCATGCGAATTGCATCGGCTGTGAGATGTGTACACAGACCTGTCCGTTTGATGCGACAACCATGCACACGACGACCGATGAGCAGCGTGCGCTGACAGAGTTCTTTCAGATAAAGCCTGATGTGTTTGAGCAGAAGAAATTTGAAAAAGGATTTGAGCGCGGCATCAAGCTGTCGAAGGTCAAGGGGTAATTGATGGTTGCTGGAAAAAATCTATTGCAGTACCGATTTGCTTTTGACATCGGAGGTACATTCACTGATTTGGTGCTGTTGGGTTCAGATGGTAGTGCTTTAACTGCGAAGGTTCTGACTGGTGTGGGTGATGTTGTCATGCCCATACGCACTAGTCTGTTAGCGATGCTCAAAGAGCACAGTCTAGAACTGTCGCAAGTCACTGATGTCGTGGTCGGTGCCACAACGGCAGTGACGAATTTAGTGATTGAGCGCAAAGGGGCGGTCACAGGGCTCATCACAACAGCTGGTTTTCGAGATGTGCTTGAGATCGCCCGCGAGTTGCGTTACGACTTATATGATTTGACAACGCCTGGGCCTGATCCCATTGTTCCCCGTGGATTGCGATTAGAAGTGCAAGAGCGGATCGATGCATCGGGTGCTGTCGTGCAAGCCTTGGACGATGTCGATGTTGAACGCGTGGTGCGGCAACTCAAAGAGGCAGGTGTGAAAGCCATTGCGGTATGTTTGCTTCACAGCTATGCCAATCCCTCACACGAGCAGCGTATTAAAACGGTCATTCAGCGCGTGGCACCAGAACTCTGCGTGTCGCTATCGAGCGAAGTGCTCGGCGAGATGCGTGAGTATGAACGCTCGGTCGCGACTGTACTCAATGCCTGTGTGATGCCGATGGTGGGAAACTACTTGGGCGCGATTGAGGACGGATTACGTCGAACGGGACTGCGTGCAGTCCTACACATCATGCAGTCCAACGGCGGTGTGATTTCTCGTCAGTTAGGTGAGCGTATGCCCATTCGTATGCTTGAGTCTGGGCCTGCCGCTGGAGCGCTTGGTGCGGCGTATGCCGCGCGCCTGGCTAACACTGCTGATGTGATGGCCTTTGACATGGGAGGCACGACGGCGAAAGCGTGTCTGATATCTAACGGTCGGCCGTCTATTACGACAGAGTTTGAGGCCGCTCGACAAGCGCGTTTTAAAAAGGGTAGTGGATTGCCAGTGCGTTTGCCGACTGTTGATCTGATTGAGATTGGTGCTGGCGGTGGCAGCATTGCGCATGTTGATACTACCGGTCTGTTGAAAGTGGGGCCGCAGAGCGCGGGGTCCAGCCCCGGCCCTGCATGCTACGGCCTAGGCGGCGAGCGGCCAACGGTCACTGATGCGGCGTTAGTGTTGGGGTATCTCGAGCCGCAGGGAACCCTGAGCGGAGCCGTGCGTCTGCGGCTAGAGCTTGCCGAGCGAGCTATCAAGAAGTATGTGGCCGATCCGCTTGGAATCTCCGTCATCGAAGCAGCTAATGGGATTCATCGTATCGTTTGTGAACATATGGCGGTCGCAGCGAAGATCCATGCGGTTGAAAATGGTCGTGATATTCGCCGCTATACGCTTTTAGCGTTTGGTGGGGCGGGCCCGATTCACGCGCGCGAAGTCGCGCGTCGCAGTGGATGTAAAGAGATTCTGGTTCCTGCAAACGCAGGCGTATTCTCTGCATTTGGTTTACTTGTTGCGCCCATGAAAATGGATTTGGTTCGTACAAAATTTGTACGCTTGGTCGATATGGACTGGGCAGAGATTGACGCGCTTTTGGAGGCAATGGAAGACAGTCTTTGTAGTGAGCTCGCCACGGCAGGTATCGCAAGGAAAGATATTCAATTTCGTCGCAGTGCCGATATGCGTTATGTCGGTCAGGGCTTTGAAGTAGAGACTGAGCTGCCCACGCCTCTGATCGCTGCGCGTCAAAGTGATATCGAAGAGACCTTTGCGCAAGCGTACGCGCAGCGATTTGGCGGGAAGTTGACTGCGCAACGGGTCGAAGCTGTGAACTGGCGTGTCGAGGGAGCAGCGCCTGCGCCAGAGACGGTTGTTGCGAGCGGTTTGGAGGTGAGCCCCAGTGCACCGAACGTCGCCCCTCGTATGCGTTCCGCTTTTTTTCCTGATCTGGATGTGTTTGTCGATACACCTGTGATGGATATCAGAGGTCTGCGCCGAGGAGAGGATTACCTTGGCCCAGCTTTAATAGAGCAACCGGGCTCGACCGTAGTGATCGGTCCAGGCGATCGTTTCCGATTGGACGAGCACGCGAACTTGCGTATTACGCTGGGCGCTAAACAAGGGCATTCTGCATGACAAATTCTAAACAAAACACGATGAGTCCGATCGACTTAGAAATCTATTGGAATCGTCTTATTGCGATTACCGATGAGGCTGGTGCGACGTTGAAGCGCACGTCGTTCTCTACTGTCGTACGAGAGTCGAATGACTTCGCCTGCGTGCTGCTTGATACGGAGTCGCGTCTCGTTGCACAGTCATCTCTCAGTATCCCTGGTTTCATTGGAACTGCTCCGCTATCCCTGAAAGGGATATTGAAGATCATTGCCCCAGAGAGCTTGAAGCAAGGGGATATCCTGTTCACCAATGACCCTTGGATTGGTACTGGACACCTACCCGATGCCACGATGGTCGCACCGATCTTTTTTAAAGGACGCTTAGTTGCCTACGCCATGGCGGTCGCACACCTTTCTGATATTGGTGGGAGACAATGGTCTGCGGATGCGGGCGAGGTATTTGAAGAGGGAATTCGTTTCCCTGTTGTAAAGCTTGCAGAAGAGGGCGTCTTCAATCCCTGGGTCATGCAAATGCTTGAGGCGAATGTGCGGTTGCCGCAGCAGGTGCGGGGAGATATCGAAGCGCAGGTGGGTGCGTTGCGTGTGGCGGAGCGCCGTTTGGTTGAGCTACTCGAAGAATATGGGATCTCGGATATCGAAGAAATTGCTGCTGCGATTTTTAAGGCGTCTGAGGAGGCGGCGCTACGTGAGTTACGCAAAATTCCTCCCGGTGTGTATCACGGCTCGGTGGAGTCGGACGGTTGGGACGAAACTGTTCGGATTGAGGCCACATTAACGGTGACCCCAGAAGGTGTGACAGTTGATTACAGCGGTAGTACGGGCCAGGTGCGATTCGGTATCAATGAAACCTTTAACCACACCTACGCCTATACGATCTATCCGTTTAAATGTTTGCTCTCGCCTGGCATACCGAACAATGATGGTTTTACACGCTTGTTCAAAGTGATCGCACCCGAGGGCACAATCGTCAACGCGAAGCCGCCTGCAGCCGTGGGGGCTCGACATTTGATTGGGCATCAATTACAAG
>CANFEI010000146.1 GCA_947445495.1 Alcaligenaceae bacterium | reverse complement strand
TCTTGTCCGCGGTGGCGCGAGCACCCAGCGAGAAGGGGAGGCGCTCCGTGACAGACATGTGATCGTTGAGCTTCCAAGTAGACAAGCGCTCGATACTTGGTACGACAGCCCAGAGTACCAAGCAGTATTGCCTCACCGGACCAACAACTCTGTCGGTCAAATCGTTCTGGTTGACGGGCTTTGACGAAGAACCTAAGTTGTTGTGTTCTTTTCTGCCGTCGCGCCTGAATCACTGCCTGCAGTCTCTGCAGACCAGGCGCGCGGTCGAGGCGCAAACCAGATGACGATTGCGCCTAGCAAGAAGGCCAAGGCGACGATCGCCATGATTGCGTTGGTAGCGATCATCACACTTTGAGCGCTCAACAATCGATCCATCATTGAATAAATTTTGTTGCTTTCCACACCGCTCAGGGTCAAGGCTTTGAACAGGTCGCCACCGGCGTCAATCGACCCCACGAGATCAGCATACACGGTGGCGCTATAGCTTTCCCAATTTGTTGTCATCACTGAAATCGCAAACGCTGCCAATAGCGTTCTTGAAAAATTCAGCAGCCCTGCCGCGGATGCCGTCTCATCCGCATTCACGCTAGCTAATGCCATACCAGACACCGATATAAAAAAGAAGGGCATGCCAAGCCCCATTATCATCAGCGGAAATGCGATATCCCAGTAGGTTAAGTCCGTGCTGCCCAGGCACCTCAATGCCGTCACACCGGCTAGCCAGATCAACCCGCCGCTCACTAGTTTTCTGCGATCCACCTTGATGGCGAGTCGCGCCACGAAAGGTGCCATACAAAGCGAAAACAGCCCCGTCCATCCTATCGTTCTGCCTGCCTGACTTGCGGTGTAATCCATATTCAATTGGAGCCAAAGCGGTGTCAGCACATTGAGGGTCATAAATGATGCGTATCCAATGCTCATGGCCAACACCGCGACCCAAAACGACCGATGCCGAAATACTTTTAAGTCGACGATGGGATGATCGACAGTGAGCTCCCAAATTAAAAAGGCGGCGAATCCAATGAGCGATACGATTGCAAGCAAAGTAATCGTGGTCGAAGCGAACCAGTCGTTTTCCTTGCCCGTGTCTAGCATGACCTGCAAAGCAGTCACCCAGATAATCAACAGCACAAGACCGACGATATCAATGGGGAGCTGTCTAAGGGGGAGTTCGTAACGTGCCAATAACTTAATAGAGAAATACACAACCACAACGCCGAGCGGAATATTGATAAAGAATATCCACGGCCAGGACCAGATTTCACAAATCCACCCGCCAATAACAGGCCCGGTGATTGGCGCAAGCAGTGTTGTCATAGACCATAACGTGATCGCCATTCCAGCTTGTTCTTTAGGAAATATGCGCAACAGCAAGGTTTGAGAGAGCGGCATCAAGGGACCACCAGCAAGACCCTGCAACACCCGAGCGGCGACCAGCATCGATAACGATGTCGCTAGACCACAAAAAAATGAAAATAGTACGAACAAGCCCGTTGCTGAGATAAATGTGCGAACCAAACCAAACCGTGCGCTTAACCAACCGGTCAACGGCAAGGCGATTGCCTCGGCGACGGCATACGACGTAATCACCCATGTACCCTGTGCCGTGGTTGCGCCCAAGCTACCCGCAATGTTAGGGATCGATACGTTGGCGATCGTCATATCCAAGACCACCATGAAATTCGCGCCAGCGATGACCACCGCCGCAGCCCACAGGCGGAACCCACTTAAAGGCGCCGTGTTGCTCTGATCCATTAGCCTACCAATCGACTATTTGTCGCTAGCATCAATATTGATACGCACCGTCATTGACAACCCTACCGTTAATGGGTGAGCTTTCAGTTCGGTCGAATCCAGCTTGATACGCACAGGCACGCGCTGCACAACCTTAATCCAGTTGCCCGTGGCATTCTGTGCAGGAATAATGGCGAAGGCAGACCCTGTTCCTGCGGCAAACCCCTCCACGCGTCCTTTAAAAATAGCCCGTGATCCATATAGATCAGAGGTCACCTCGACAGCCTGTCCAACTTTGATCTTGGATAGCTGCCCCTCTTTAAAATTGGCGTTAACGTGCATGTCGTCGACCGGAACAATCACTAGCATCGACTGACCGTTATGCACACGTTGACCCACTTGGATCTGTAATTTAGACACGACCCCAGCAACTGAAGCTCTTATCTCTGTACGGCGATGATTGATCTGTGCCTGCTCAAGCTTGGCCCGAGCAAGCATCACCTCCGGGTGCGTGGGGACGGTGGTTCCCGCAATCAACGTGATATTCATACTTCTTTCGGCTTTTGCAGAAGCGAGATTTGCCTCAGACAGGGTCAAATTAGCTTGCGCTAACGCAAGTTCAGCTTGTGCTGCGATTGCAGCGCTCTCTGCACGCGTCAGTTCCTCACCGGATACTGAACCGGTTTTTTCAAGTGCCTTACGCCGAGCAAAGTCAACCGATGTCCGCTGCTTGGCTGTCGAGGCCGAGTCCACCTGTGCCTTGGCACCCCGCATCTCTGCCTCGCGAGCGAGGACTTTGGCAGCTAGCAACTCATCACGTACAAAATATCCTTCGACTCGACGTAGGGCGAGCTCGAGATCTGACTGGGCTTGTTTGACTGCCAAGGATGTGTCGGCATCGTCAATCAACGCCAGAATGTCTCCCGCCTTAACGCGTTGCGTGTCATGTACCCTGACCTCCTTGATCGTACCCTCGACTGCTGTCGTCACTTGAGACAGTTCAACCGCCGTGTAGGCATTATCAGTCACCACAAACTGCGAAGAGTAGAACAACCAGACCACTAGCCAACTTACGCCAGAGATAAGCACTACCGCCGCTAGTCGTAGGAACCATAACTTACGCCTTGCTCTATTTTTATCGGCCTGCGGGTCCATCTCTGTCGTGGAGCTCGTCATTGTCATTCTTTTATTTGTTAGCAATTGGAGGTTGGGGCTGTTGTTGATACCCTCCACCAAGCGCTCTGATTAATAGGACATCCAACAAAAGCCTTCGGGCGCGCAACTCAGTCACCGATCGTAGACTGGTGAGCATAATGTCTTCAGCAATCAGCACCTCGATATAGTTTGCGAGTCCACCACGGTAGCGACCAGTGATCATCGTAAATGCCTCGCGGGCGGCGACCAAACCAAGTTCGGCTTGCTCAAGCTGTCCAGTCAAGGCCTTGATGCTGGTGATTGCATCTGCCACCTCTTGGAGTGCGGCGGTCAAGGTCCGATTGTAAATAGCCACCGACTCATCATAGGTCGCCTGCGCTGCCCTGAGTTCACCTTGCAGACGCCCACCGGTAAAAATCGGGAGTGAGATCGCGGGTCCTGCAGCGCCGAACTGAGATCCACCTTGAGACAGCCGATCTAAGCCAAGAGACTGCACCCCAATAAACGCGACTAGGTTGATGTTTGGATAAAAATCGGCCTGCCGTTGATCGATACGCGAGGACAATGCTTGTGTCTGCAGACGCGCCGCCACGATATCTGGTCGTCGACCCAGCAGGTCGATCGTTAGGTTTTCTGGCAGCCCGCTTTTCATCGAAGGCGCGGCTTTAGGCGCGCTAATTAACCGACCGCGATCGGGGCCCGTCCCCAGCAGAGCAGCGATACGGTTACGCTGCAAATCAATTTGTTCTGCAATAAGTAACAGTTCAGTTTTAGCCTGCGCACGCTTCGAATCCGCCTCTCGTACACTCGCCAATGTTTCGAGCCCATGATTAAAACGCTCTCTGAACAAGGTCGATGTCCGGGTCCGAATCTCGACGGCACGCTGGCTCGTTGCCTGTTGGGCGAATAAGCGAGCGAGCTCGGCATAGGATGCCGTCAACGCAGTCGTCAAGACCAGCACCGCTTGGGCGTGTTCAGCCTCACTCGCCTGAAGCTCGGAGGTCGCGGCTGCCAGTGCGGAGCGATACTTCCCCCAAAAGTCTATCTCCCAATTCATACTCAGGGCAGCCTGCGCCACTTGGTTCCAACCGCGCAACACCGTCGTATCGGGAGTGAGGTAGTTGTAACTCAAGCGTTGAGTACCTGCCGCAGCGGTCGCGTTGATTTGAGGTTGTAGCGGAGCACCTGCTACCTGCGTGTACGCTTGGGCGCGATTTAACCGAGCCTGTGCGATCGCCAAGTTGGGGGAGCCTCTTAAACCTTCTTCAATGAGTTGATCAAGCTGAGCATCGCGATAACTGTTCCACCAGTTCATCGCTGGCCATTGCACCACGGCAGCCGTGAAGGTCGAACTCGTCGCAAACTCAGAGGGCTGTTTTTCAAGTAGCCGCGTCGAAGCAGGCGGAAGCGGTGCACAAGCAGTCAACAGCAAGACTGCTATCAAACAGGCAGGAGAACACAACGATCTAACGGTGACCGGGTGACTAACCTGCTGTCGTATCATTTGTTAGGCCTAGTGTTCATCACATATTATTTTTAGCCAGCCAATCGCCTACCAGCAAACCTAGCTGGTCAGGCTCCTCCATTGGCATCATATGCCCACAGCGCTGAAGCAC